>JAMPHV010000049.1 GCA_023663265.1 Bacteroides sp. | reverse complement strand
CCAATGTTATATAATGATTTATTAAGCTTTAATTAAAGCTCATTCTGCTTTTTATCCATTGCTTATTTTCATTTTAAGATGTACGCTTTTACTTTTGTCATAACGATTTCTCCATTTTTTGCTTTAAATTTTGGGGAAACTTAAACGTGAAATCTTGTCCGTAATTTTATTTGAGTGTTAGTTTCCCAAGGGAGGAGCGCCGCCGTTTTCGCCGCTGTCGGGAGCGGGACCGCCAAATCCGCCGCCTTGAGGACCGCCGCCGTTATTTCCGAAGCCGCCGTTGTTTTCGGGGTCTCCATGGTTTCCGAGATCTCCGCCGTCTCCGAAGCCTTCGCCGTTTCCAAAGTCTCCGCTGTTTCCGAAGTTTTCACCGTTTCCGCGGTTTCCGCCGTTTCCAAATCCTCCGCCGTTTCCAAATCCTCCGCCGTTTCCGTGGAAGCCGCCTCCAAAGCCGCCGCCAAAACCGCCGAAGCCGCCCGCTCCCGACGAGGTGACTGCGGAGCTTACCGTTAACGCACATGCGGCGTTATCTAAGCCGGTGACCGCTGCGTTTTCCTCATACAGTCCGTTTTTGCTTTCGCCCTCGGCGCTGACCCCGATATAAAAGGTGTAGGTTTCCCCCGTTTTGACGTTCGGAGAGGAAAATATAATGTGCTGAGCTTGCTTTTCCACCGTAAACACGGCTATGTTTTTTCCGCTTGAATCCTGTATTGCCAAGGTTTCTCCCGCGTTTAAGCCGACCGCGGCGCAAAGGCAGTTCTGCGCCGAGCCGCCGTCGGGGTTTTCAGCCATTTGCATGCTTCCCGCCGCGATAAGTGTGCCGCCGTTGACAGTGATCTTGTTCCCGAAGTCTCCGCTGTCCAATGCGCCGTCGCCGCCGCTCGTGGGACCGTTTACTATCACGGTGCCGCCGTTTATTGTGATGTTTCCGTTGGAGTCTATGCCGTCGCCGTCTGCGCTGATACAGATATATCCTCCGTTAAGAAACATATCGTGCTCTCCCTCGGCGGAATCGCTGCCCCCGAAAAACATACTGTCGCTTCCTCCGCCGCTGTTTAAACCGTCGTCGGTGGCTTTTATCGAAATTTCTCCGCCGTTGACGGTGAAGGTCGCCTTGCTCTCTATTCCTTCGGTGGAATTTAATACGTCAATTTTGCCTCCGTCTATACGCAGATCGCCGTGCGAGGAAATCCCCTTTCCCATCGAGGAGGAAAGCAGAAGCTCGCCGTCGGTCACGGTCAATTCTCCTGTGGAGTGCACACAGTGGTCGGTGGAGCTTATCGTTATTTTACCGCCTGTCAAAGTCATATCTCCGCCGCTCTTTACGCCCTTGGAGGTAGCTTCCTCAGATACGGAGGAGGAAAGCCTAAGATCGGAAACGGCGTCCGCGCCCGCTTCGGAAAGGGAGACGCTTGAATAAGCCTCTCCGCCGTTAAGGGAACGTCTGCCGAAAAAGCCTAAGCCGCCGTCGTTTCCGCCTTTAGCTACCTCTCCGCTGGTGGTGACCGTGATTTCGCCGCCCGTTACGGAAAGGTCGGTCTCAGCCTGTATCCCGTCCTCGCCCGCGGCAACGCTGACGCTTCCGCCGCTTATAAGGATATAGCCTCTGCCCTCTTCGCTGCCGTTTGTGGTCTTGATTCCGTCCTTTTCCGCGGTTACGGAAACGCTGCCGCCCTCTATAACGACGCTGTCGTTTCCTCTTATTCCGTTGGTAACGGCTGAAACCTCAATATTACCGCCTTCTATCGTAAGATCGTCGTTGCAGCGTATGCCCAAGCCGTAGCTTCCGTTTACGGTAAGGCTGCCCGTGCCGTAAATTATCAGGTCCGATTTGCTGTACAAGGCGGCGTTGGGTTCGTTTTCCGCTTCGGACTCGTTTGTTCCCTCGAAGGTGTAATGAGTTCCGTCCGCCAAGGTGTTGGAGCTTCCGCCGCAAAGCTCGATATATAGATTTTTAGCGTCGTAGCAGTAGAGCGCAGCTCCGCTGTTGTTGTAAACGCTTATATTGTTTAATTTCAGCTTTACGTCCTCGTCGGTGTCTATATAGATATATCCGTCCGCAATGCTTCCGCTCAAGGTGTATTCTCCGCCCTTGGTTATGGAAAGCACATTGCCGTCGTACCATGCGCCGTTCCCGATTATGTCGATCTCGCTGCCTATGTCGATCGTGCAGGTGTTTTCGGCGGCAAATTCCGCCTCCTCCGAGGGCATATTGCTGTTGCTTAGAGAGGAGGTGTTCCGCGTGTCATTGCCGCCCGAGTTTTGAACACTGTTCAGTCCGCACCCCGAAAGAAGAAGCGATAAGGCTGCGGTTCCCGATAATAAAATTTTTTTAAACATAGTGTACCTCATAGAAATAATTTACCGCTGCGGTTTTTGTATTATTTTAACCCGTATTTGTGAAACCGCGGTGACAGGAAATAAACTTTTGCGGGAAAAGGAGGGAAAAGGATTTTACAGCTATAGTTATTTTCTCCAAAACCACCGATCTTTTTTTGTTGTAAACAGCTATATAAAAATAATTTGCAGTATGGTAAAATAAAACTGTATTCTGCTGAAAACGTTTACTTAAAGTAATGCGATATATACTTAAAGTAATATTCAGCGGTCCTTTTTACATTTTTGAAGGAAAGGTAACCGATATGCATAAACTACTGAACCGAAAAGGAATAAAGCTTACGGCGGCGGCTTTGGCGGCTGTCATGACCCTCTGCGCCTGCTCGGACAGCGGCGGCGCTTCCGAGGGAGGAACAGGCGGAAACGGAAGCGAAAACGAAAACGGAGAAAGCTCCGTTTCCGAAAGCGTCGGCGGAAACGGCGGCGGCGCCGACTCCTCGAGCTGGAGCTACAGCCAGCTTGCAATGGGCGGCGGCGGATTTGTCTCGGGCGTTTTTGCCACCTCGGAGGAGGGCTTGTATTACGCGAGAACGGACGTAGGAGGCGCCTACCGCTGGGATAAAGCCGAGGAAAGGTGGAAGTCCCTTTCCTATAGCATCACGGAGGAGGACGTTGGTCTGCTGGGCATCGACGGCTTGGCTGCCGACCCCGACGAGCCCAACAAGCTTTATCTTGTGGCGGGCACCTCCTATTTCAGCAACGGAAAGACTTGTATAATGATCTCCGACGATTACGGAGATACCTTTGAGACCGTTGACGTTACCGAATATATAAAGGCAAGCGGCAACGGCATGGGCAGACAAAACGGCGAGCGTATCGCCATTGACCCCGTAAACAACGACATACTTTATGTGGGCGGCAGAACGGGCGGTCTTATAAAAAGCACCGACGGAGGCAGGACCTGGACTCAAATGAAAGCTCTCTCCGACGCCACCCAGGTTAACACCCCCAACAGCAACGGTATCTGTTCGATAATCGTTGACCCCGATTCCTCCAACGGCAGCGAATGTACAAGAGTCTTTGCGGCTATCTCCAAAAACAAGGAGGATAACGTTTGGGTCAGCAACGACGGCGGTGAAAGCTGGTCAGCCGTTCCCGAGCTGCCCAACGGCTTGTTCCCTCAAAGAATGAGGCTTGACGGACAGGGGAACCTGCTGATAACCTACGGCGCGACGGAGGGACCTCACGGCGACGGCTCCAACGGCGCTATAAAGCGGCTCAATATCGCGAGCGGAGCCGTAGAGGAGCTTAAGCCCACCGAATCGCGCTTCGGCGACGTGGCGATCGACCCGACGAATCCTCTGAGAATGGTGGCGGTCACGGAAAACCGCTGGGTACAGCAGCCCAACGGCTCCTTCGGCGACGAGTTCTTTGTTACCGTGGACGGCGGCGCGACATGGGAGAGCATCAACGGAAAAATGACCATGAGCGACGGCGGTATTCCCTGGATGAACGGCTACGCGATACATTGGTGCGGCTGTTTGATGATCGATCCCTTTGATACTAATAAGATAAAGGTGGTTTCGGGCAACGGTATTTTTGCCTGCGACAATATTTGGGACGACGCTCCCGCCTTTTACTTCAACTCAAAGGGCGTTGAGGAAACGGTGCCCTCCGAGCTGGTCACTATCCCCGACGGTCCCATTGTAACCAGCGTTTACGACTATGACGGCTTTGTTAACGAAAGCGCCTTTGAGTACGGCTATGTACACAACAGCAAGATAGGCTCCGCCACAAGCATCGCGGTTGCCTACGAAGCGCCCGATATATGGGTAAAGAGCGGCGTCGGCGATATCGGCTTTTATTACACCCTTGACGGCGGCGATACCTGGAACCAAGCCAAGGGCAAGCCCGAGACGGGCAAGGGGAACGGCAACGTAGGCGTTTCCGCAGACGGAAAGCGCTTCTTCTGGGCTCCCGAGAGCGCGGCGGGGCTGTACTACTCGGACGATAACGGCGACAGCTGGCAGACAAGCGAGGGGATTTATGTTACCAAATATGTGGTAGCCGACCCCGTAAACCCCGACTATATTTACGCCACCAGCGGAAGCTCCTTCTACGTAAGCTCCGACGGCGGAAAGAGCTTTGAATCCACCTATAGCTTGTTCACCGCCGCAAGGATCACCGTTATGCCCGGCAGGGAGGGCGTGGTCTATCTTCCTGCGGCAGGCTTGCAGGTATCGACCGATCACGGCTTGACCTTCACAAGAAAGGAAAATCTCCTCGCCTGTCTCGGCGTGGGCGCAGGCAAGGGCAAGGACGAAAGCTCTCCCGACGCTCTCTATGTATGGGGCAGACCCACCAAGGAGGACGTTATCGGTATCTACTGGTCGGAGGACGGCGGTGAGACCTGGTCAGCCGTAACACAAGGCGATATGCAATTCGGCGGTATGGGTAACGGATACTTTATCAAGGGCGACGTCAACGAATACGGACGGTGTTATATAAGCACCGTGGGACTTGGCGTTGTGGTTTGCGATCTGAACGGAAAATAAAAAAATAACAAAGCCGCGCCGGCAATGCTGTTGCATTGTCGGCGCGGCTTTGTTATATTTTAAATTGTGAGATTATACGGCGGGTTCTTCCTCGGCGGCGGAAGTAACTACCTCGCCCGCAGCGTTTCTCTTAAGAATGTCGCGGTAAAGGTTCAGATAACCCTCGACTACGTCGTACTTGGTCTCGATAAGAGAGGTGTAGCTCAAATCATGGAATACGGGACCGTCAAGCAAGGGCTCGTCGCCTGTTTGGAAAAGGTTGGAAACGTCGTTGCTGAAGCCGTAGCAGTGGTCAAAGAGCAGCTCAAATCTGGTATTTTCCGAATTTTTCAGTTCCATATACAGATCGTACTGCTCCTCCGTCCATACTACCTTGTACTTTTCTCTTCTTGCCTGACCGCAGGAAGGACAGGTGTCCATGCCCGACTCGTTTTCTTCTTCGGTGAAAATATGTCTGCCCTTATCGTCATGGCTGTCGGAGGTGTCGTTGCAGTCGGTGTTTGCGCATTTGGGGTAATACTGGATAGAATCGTCCAGAGCGTCTGCCTTCGCATTGGCTACGTTTTCCTCGTCGGTCTCCTCAACGCGGTTAAGAGTGATCCAGTCAAGAGCGCCCTTTACGTTGGGTGCGCCCGAGGGGATAAGATAACCGTAGGTGTCAACGCCGTGATAGTAGGTGTCGGAAAGGTCGTCTCTGGGGAAGGGAACGAACTTCATTTCGTTTTCAAGTCCCGCAGTATCAAGCGCTTCTTTGGCTGTGGGATAAGTCCAAGAGGGGTCCATGCCGAGGAACAACAGATTGCCGTCCACGAAAGCGGCGTCGGGGCTTACATATCCGCTGGACGCGCCGTTGGCTATCTGAGTTTCGTTGGCGCCCAAAAGTCCGTTCTTTCTCATGCCCTCGAGCCACTGCATGCAGCGGGTAACATTTTCGGTCCTAAGGTTGTTGATGATCTGGTCTCCCTGGACGTCGATGACCTTTGTGCCTGTGGTCAATACGAAGCTCATACCGCCTACGCCGTTGTAGCCGATATGATTGGGGTCCATATCTACCCATTTTTTGAGCATATCCTCGAACGCCTTCCATGTCCATGTGTTGTCCTGCACCATTTTCATGGGGTCGCTCATTCCGTTTTCCTCAAGAACGCGGTTGTTGTAGTTAAGAGCGAAGTTGGTCTTGAACTGATAGGGGATATAGTAATGCTTTCCGTTGTATACAAACTGCTCCGCTATTTCCTTAACGCCGCTCCAAAGGTCGGAATCAAGGTCGATATAGCTGTCGAGAGGGGTGTACATATTATAGCTCATGGCGTGAGGGAAGGACCTCCACTCGTAGCGCACGATATCGGGAGAATCACCCGTAGCGATAAGCGTGCCGAGAGTTTCAAAGTACTCGTCGCCGCTGCCCGTGGTCCTCTGCTCGATGCTGCCGCCGTATCTGCTTTCAAAAAGCGCTACCATATCGGCGTTGTTGGTGAGCAGGTCCTCGTACATAAGCCATGTAATGGTGCCAGTTTCCGCGGTTTCGTCAACGGGCGCGGCGGTCGCCTCGGCAAAGCTCTGCTCGGGAGCCTTGGTGGTAGTAGCTTCACCGCCGCCGTTTCCTCCGCCTCCGCTTTCGATTCCTCCGCCTGTGGTGCTGCCTTGACAAGCCGTAACGCTGAGCAGCATAGCCGCTGTCAGCAATAAAGCGAGCGGTTTTCTGAAATTTCTCATTATTGACCTCCTTTAAGATTGGTTTTGATATTTACGTTTTGGATATAGACCTGTTCGGTAACCGAACAGGTCTATTATATAACTGCCTTTTTTATTTATATAGCCTGCTGCTAAGCAAAGCGGCGGCAGATTACATACGGTAATTAGGCTGACGGCGCGTCGTCGGGCAGAGCCGTAACGGTGCCTCCGCCGCTTTTCATAAGATTTCTGTAAAAATCGATATAGCTTTCGACGCTGTTATAAAGAGAGTCCACAAGATTTGTATAGCTCTCGTCCTCAAATACGGGAGCGTCCAAAAGGCTCCCCGTGCCAATAAGGAGGTTGGAAACGTCGTCGTTGAAGCCGTATACGTTGTCGAACAGGAGCGTAAATCTTCCGTCGGTGCTTTTCATTTCGGTATAAAGGTCGTACTGCTCCTCGCTCCATACCACCTTGTACTTTTCTCTTCTCGGCTCGCCGCAGGAGGGACAGACGTCCATACCCGCCGCGTTCTCCTCGTCGGTAAAGATATGCCTGTTTTTATTGTCGCGGCTGTCGGAGGTATCGCCGCAGTCGCTGTTCGCGCATTTCGGGTAGTAGCCCTTGACGCTGCTTATCGCCATATCTCTTGCGTTGGCGATATTTTCCTCGTCGGTCTCTTCTATGCGGTTCAAGGTTATCCAGTCGAGAGCACCCTTGACGTTGGGCGCGCCCGCGGGTATCATAAAGCCCACGGTATTTCCGCCCTGGTAGTAGGTATCCGCCTGTTCGTCCCTCGGGAAGGGTACGAACTTCATTTCGTTTTCAAGCCCCGCCTTGTCCAAGGCTTCCTTAGCCGCGCCGTAAGCCCAGGTGGGGTTCATTCCGAGGAAAAGCAGATTTCCGTCCACAAAAGCCGCGCCCGGGTCCACATAGCCGTTGACCGCGCCTCTTGCCTGCTGATCCGCGCTCGCTCCCAGCAACCCCTGCTTCCTCATGCCCTCGAGCCAAAGCATACAGCGGTTTACGTTTTCGCTCTTAAGGTTGTTTACGATATTTCCGTCGGTTATGTCGATGGTTTTGGTGCCTGTGGTCATAATGAAGATCATGCCCCCTACGCCGTTGTAGCCGATATGGTCGGGGCTCATATCCACCCATTCCTTAAGCATAGCTTCAAAGGCGGACCATGTCCATTCGTCCTTTTCCAGCATTTCCATGGGGTCCCGCATTCCGTTTTCCTCCAACACCCTGTTATTGTAGTTAAGGGCAAAGTTGGTATCGAGAGAATTGGGGATATAATAATGCTTGCCGTTATATACATACTGCTCCGCAACGGGCTTTACGCCCTTCCACAGGTCGGAGTCAAGGTCTATGTAGCTGTCCAAGGGGGTATACATATTATAGCTCATTCCGTGGGGGAAAGCCCTCCACTCGTATCGAACGATATCGGGAGAGTCGCCGATAGCGATAAGCGAGCCTAACTTGTCAAAATACGCCGAGCCCGAGGTAGTCATCTGCTGCTCTATGGAGCCGCCGTATCTTGTTTCAAACAGATTGACCATTTCCGACATGGAGCTGAGCAGGTCCTCGTAAACAAGCCATGTTATCGTGCCCGTTTCGGCGTTTTCGTCAATATCCGCGGCAATTGGCTCCGCAAAGCTGCTTTGAGGAGCCGAGGAGGTGTTTTCCTCGGCGGAGCTTTTATCGTCGGAGCCGTTGGAGGGTCCGACGCTTCCCTGTGAGCAGGCGGTCATGCTTATAGACAGCGCCGCCGCTAAAATTGCCGCTGCCGTTTTTTTGTATTTACTCATACTTACCGTTTTTTCCTTTTTAAAATTACCGAAAGCACTCGTTGTTTTATCGGAATGTAATCGTTTTATCGAAATACCGAACCGCTGCGCTGTTGAAGCGTCAGCATACCTAACTTCATATAAGCTTTCCAAAAATTGATAATTATCAATTGTCAATTATTATAAAAAACACGACCCGTTTCCGACGGATCGTGTTTTTTTACACCGCCTTACGATTCAGTAAAATCCCCATGTGGATTTTATACAATTATTATAACATAAATGCACTAAAAATTCAAGTACTATTCTTAAAATTTATGCAATTTTCATATTTTAACTAATTTACTAAAAAAAGTTTCTGTTACGCGTCCTCGTTTTCCCCATGCGTTTTTCCACCGTACAGCTCGTACATTTTTCGCCGCACCTCGATCCGAGCCTCGTCCATGGCGTTTTTTATCCTTTCGCATACCGCGCTGTCCCTAAGCCTTGCGGTAAGCAGAGGGGAAAATCTTCTTCCCTCCAGCGTTATCGCACCCTCTATCGCTTCGTCAAAGGTCTTTTCGCGCCCGGTATAAAGCCGCGCGGTATCGGTGACGTTGATTATCCAGTCCACCAGCCCGATAACGTCCACCATTTGACGGCAGGGACATTCGAGACGCTTATAGGATTCGGGGTAGCCGCCCGAGCCGTCGTACCAGCAGTGGTGCCCCTGCGCAACGGCGACATAACGCTGAGTGGAGGGTCTTTTTGCAAGACACGCCATTCCTATGAGCGTGTGCAGGTGAGCCATCTCGTATTCTTCCTCGAACCACTGCCTTGCTATATTGGAGTACAGATTCATAAAGTTCATTTTGCCTATGTCGTGGAATATGCCGCATTCCATGGCGTAGCTTCTTACTGCTTTCTTTTTTTCTTCAAGATCGACCGTATCCCTTATAAAGTCTATGTCATCGAAAAAGTCGGGCTCCTCCTCGGTTATGATCGAGCACATCTCCTCCGCTGCTCTGCCCACCAGCCACGAATGTATGTATATTTTAGGCGCGAATTTTATCTGCACCTTTTGCAGAAATTCCTTATACGTAACGCTGTTTTCGGTTTCCAAAAACGTATAGGAAAGCTGTCTCAAATAAAAAAACAGGCTCTCGCTCTGCGTGCCCTCAGGAAAATCGTCCACATACTTCAATATCTTAACATAAAGGCTTTCTATATATTCCTTTCTTTTGGGAACAAACTCGGGGCTTTCGTTAAGATACTGACAGTAAAAGGCGGGAAGCGAGATGATCCCGTACATGCCCTCGTTGGAAAAATCCTCGGGGTCGGCTTCGTCCATCAGCTGCTCCATTTTTGTAAGCAGATCGTCCAAGGAGTGAAGACCGCAGTAGTATTCAATGGCAAAGCAGGAAAACTGCGAGCGGGCGGGGAGGCGTTCGTTTTTCTCCGCCGCCTCCTGCTGCTGCTTATGGTAAACGGTATAGACCGATTCCATGATATCGGTGATATTTTGCGGTGTAAGGTCCGATACTCTTTTATAGCTCATGCTCGACGCCATTTGACGGTGAGCCAAATATATGAATTTATCCCAGGGGAGCTCGGGGTTTTTCTTGTGGAAATCCTCGTCGCGAAGCACCTGAAGCCCTCTTTTTACCATACGTATTTTTTCGTCGGGTCTCTTGAATTTTCCGAGGGACATATTGGCGCGGGAGCGAAGAATATAGCTTCTTGTGTCAACGTCCTCTATTTCGTCGTAGTATTTTATATATGCGGCGGCTTCGGTGAAAAACAGCCTCATTTGAATGTAGTACCTTTCGGCGTAGCAGTCGTCCAAGCCCACGGTTTTCGACGTAAGATTGTTGCAGCCGATCCCCAGCCAATAAAGCTCCTTTATTGTGTCGTTGCGGCTTTTTTTCTGCCGCGCTACGCTCAGCAGCGCCTTGTGTATCTGACAGAACAGCCCTATGTCAAGCTCGTCTCCGCCGTTAAGGAGCGCTCCCGCAAATTCCTCCAGCTCTCGGGTCTGCTCCGAGGTCGCTTCAAGCATAAGGTCCAAAACGGGAAACAGATTTTCGCGCAAAAGCTGCATATTGCGCTTGAATTTCTGCTCCAACAGCTCCTCGTCGCCGTTCAAGGCGGCGCAGTATTCCTCAAAGGAGCCGAGAAAGCTCCTGCGCCCTCTGTTGAGAACGGCTATATCCTTTAAATTGTCGATATATTCCTTCTGATATGCTTGCATGGCTCTTACTCCTGTGCGTCATGCTGCCTGAGACGGCTGCGCATGATCTCGTGAAGCCGCTCCGGGTCCACAGGCTTGGAGCAATGCTCGTTCATTCCCGCTTCTCTCGATTTTCTGATGTCCTCCACAAAAGCGTTCGCGGTCATCGCCACGATCCATACGCTTTTTGCGTCGCTTCTCGGAAGCGCTCTTATTCTTTTTGAAGCCTCGTATCCGTCCATGATCGGCATTTGTATATCCATAAATATTATATCGTAATAGCCCTCGGAAGAGGTCTCGAACATTTTTACCGCACGGGCGCCGTTTTCCGCGGATTCGATATTTATTCCCGTTGAGGACAGCATTTCGATCACGATCTCTCGATTTATTTCAACGTCCTCCACAAGCAAAAGCCTGTATTTGCTGTAATCCAAGCTCGCCTTAACAAAATCGTCTTTTTTTCCGAGCTTGCCCGTAAGCTCCGATATGGCGGTCAAAAGCCTGCTTTTAAACAGCGGGCAGGGCACGAAAGCGTTGATTCCCGCGCGGGCGGCGCGGTATTCGATCAGCGCCCAATCCTGATCCGATACCAAAATGATCGGAAAATCGGGTCCCGCAAGCTGACGAACATGAGCCGCCAGCTCCAGAGCGGACATGTCCCCCGGCTCCTGCCCCAAAAGCATGGCGCAGGGCGGGTGCTCCTCGTACATTTCCTCCGTCAGCAGGGTGACCGCCTTTAAGCCGCCGCCTGTTACGATCGGGTTCAGCCCTCCGTCCCTCAGATATTCGGAGATCTGTTCCGTTCTGCTTTCATTGCTTTCCACCACAAGCACGTTCCGCTCCGCGGGGAATATCGGGGCGGTCTTGGGCTTAAGGGTAACGGAGATAGGTACTTCAACGTGAAATTTGCTTCCCACGCATTCGGTGCTTTCCACCTGTATTTCTCCGCCCATTTTATCCACAAGGCTCTTTACTATCGACATACCGAGTCCCGTGCCCTCTATCTTGCTGTTGGTGGAATTGTTTACTCTCTCGAAGGGCAGGAATATCCTCTTCAGAAATTCGGGGCTCATGCCCAGCCCGTTGTCCTCGCAGACAAAATCAAGCCACACCCGATCCCTTTCGGGGCTGTCCTCCCCGACGGCTTCCTTTCGGTACTGGGAGAATTTTACGTTTATCCTCCCGTCCTCCAGCGTGTATTTTACGGCGTTGCCGATTATATTTACCAATATCTGGCGCAGGCGCAGAGGGTCCCCCACAAGATTTTCCTCGCAAACCTGCCCGATCTCCAAATTAAACGTCTGATGCTTCTGCTCTGCCTGGGGGCGCATAATGACGGCTATGTCGTGGATAAGATCGGCAATGGAAAACTCCTCCTCGTTTAACGTAAGGCGTCCGCTGTCGATGCGCGACATATCCAAAACGTCGTTAACAAGGCTCATCAAGTGAGTTGACGCAGTTTTTATCTTAAGCAGACAGTCCTGTACCCTTGCCTTTTCGTCGATATGGGAAAGACCGATGGAGGTCATGCCCATTATCGCGTTCATAGGGGTACGTATGTCGTGGGACATATTTGACAGAAAGCTGCTTTTGGCTTTGTTTGCCGCTTCCGCCTCCTTAAGGGCGTTTTCGAGGGCAAGATTCATTTCTTCCAGCTCCGACGCCTTTTTCTGTCTGCTTTGAGGCTTTTCCAGCACCCAAAGCTCGTGACCGCCGTCAAGCTTTTCTTTTTCAACGTCGAGCTCTCTGACCGCCGCGCTCGGGTCCGCCGACATAAGCTCGTCAAAGGGAAGTCCCGTCATGCCGCATGCTTCGCGGCTCGCAAACAATACCGTGCTTACTCCCACGTGATTTTTTTCCGTTATGATATAACCTTTGCTTTGTTCCATTGCCTTTTTATCTCCTGTTACGCCCGCTTGATCTCTTGTAAAGACGGGCTGTAAGGAAGTTCCGATTATTTTTTGCAGCCGTTTATCTTCTGCGCTTATTCGGCGGCGTGCGATACTGTTAACCGATCCGCCGAATGCGTGAAGATATGCCTTAATAAAATAATTATAGCACTTATCTTATAAAAAGTCAATTTTTTGTGCAATTTTTTCATTTTTCCGATTGGCTGACTTAAGGGCACCTCTAAAAACCACCGGCTAAAGCCTTAGCACCTCATCTGCTTGCATATTTTCCGTCATATCGCACAAATTTTCCTTGACAGGCGCCAGCCTGCCTGCGTCAAATTTATGCGATATGACGAAAAATCTGACTGCGCATCTGAGGCACTATGGTTTTTAGAGGTGCCCTTAAAAAACGCTTGTCATAAACTGTCCCTTTCCCGAATATATTTACTTTGAAAAAAGGGCAAGCGTCTACGCTGTCCCCGAACGCGTTCAAGAAAATCTCCAAGCGCGAGCCGAGCGCGTTCTCAACAAAAAAGGAGCGGAAAGCCAACTCCTTGCTCCTGTGAAGGAAAGGAAAGATCGAAACATGGAACTTCAGCTTAACAAAGAGCCTGTATATCTGAATGAAGTAATATTCGACGGGCAGACGGAGCAGGGCGTGGAATTTGATTACGTTCTGCCCGATTATTACCCCGACATATTTAAAATTCTGAAATGCAGCCTTACTCCGGGTATCTCCTCCTACAGCGTTTCGGGGACCCAGCTTTTTATCGACGGCGCGGTGCTTATAAAAATACTCTATCTGTCCGAAAACGGCGCGGGCATACACTGCGTTGAACAAAAATACACCTATTCAAAGACGCTTGAGCTGACAAAGCCCGCAGACAAAGCCACCGTTTATATCTCCGCCAAAACCGACTATTCCAATTGCAGGGCGATAAGCGGCAGACGCTTCGACGTGAGAGGAGCCGTAAGCTGCAAGGTCAAGGCGTGCTGCGCGAGAAGCTTTGAGATAGTGAGCGGCGCCGATGGGCTGGAAACCAAGGCGCAGCCCCTTACCTACTGCGGCAGCAAGCTTACGGGCGGCGGTCAGTTCGTTATCCGAGAGGATATAGAAACAGGCGCGGGAAAGGGCGGGATATCGGGAATACTGAGCTGCGACGCCGCCGCCGAGATAAACGACATAAAAATAATAGCGGGGAAAGCGGTAATAAAGGGCGAGGCTAAGGTAAAGGCTCTGTATTTGGTGAAGCTTGACGAGGAAAATCAAGACACCGAGGTAATGGAAGCGGCGGTCCCCATAAGCAGGATAATAGATATGGACGGGCTGGACGACAGCTTTAGCTGCTTCGCGGATATAAGAGTTATGGACTGCGGACTGGAAATTAAAGCGGGAGACGGCAGCGACAGCAGGATATTGGGCTGCGACCTTACCATAGACTGCAAGATAACCGCCAATCGGGAGGAAAGCGTTTCCGTTCTCACCGACCTTTTCTCCACCGAATACGAAACGGATTTTACCACCGCTCAGCTAAAGGTGGAATACTCTCCTCAGCATATCCAGAAGCAGCTCTCCTATAAAACCGTGCTTGAATGTAAGGACGGCAGCTTGGAGGAAATATTCGACTGCCGCTGTGACTTTAACGGAATAAGCTGTAAATTCGGCGAGGAGGGCACTCTTACGGTAACGGGACAGCTTGTGTCCCAGGCGATAGGCAGGCTGTCGGGCTCGGGGACTCCCGTTTATATGGAAAAAAGCGAATCCGCGGAGCTTTCCTGCGAGGTGAGCCTTGCCGATGAAAACAGCGTTATGGAGCCCAATATTCAGGTGACGGACGTGAGCTTCAATATAAACGGAGACTTCAGCGTCGAGATAAGGGTAACTCTTTCGCTGAACGGCTGCGTTTATAAGCTTAAAACCGTTTCGGTGATAGAGGACGTTTTGCTCGACAGCGATAAGCCCAAAGAAAAAAACACCGACTACGCGCTGAAAATGTATTACGCCGAAGCCAACGAGGAAATATTCGCCGTGGCGAAAAGATACAATACGAAGCCCGAGGCTATTATGGAAGAAAATGAGCTGGAGGATCGGGTGCTGACCGCCCCCTGCCTGCTGCTTATCCCTATTCTTTAAGGAGGGAAACGGAAAAATGAGTAATTCGATATATCAAAGCATCGCCAAGCGCACCGACGGAAATATTTATATCGGGGTAGTGGGTCCCGTCCGTTCGGGTAAATCCACTTTTATAAGCAAATTTATGCAGACCCTTGTCATTCCCTCCATAAGCAACGAATTTCGCCGCGAAAGAGCCATTGACGAGCTCCCCCAATCCGCGGCGGGGAAAACCATAATGACGACCGAGCCGAAATTTGTTCCCGAGGAGGCTATCTCGGTGGAGGTGGAGGACAATATCGTCATGAACGTCCGCCTTATCGACTGCGTAGGCTACATAGTGCCAAGCTCCATAGGCTATATAGAAAACGAAATGCCCCGAATGGTCAAAACCCCTTGGTTCGGCACCGAGGTCCCATTTAATATGGCGGCTGAGGTAGGCACTCAGAAGGTGATCAACGAGCACTCCACCATAGGCTTGGTGGTGACTACGGACGGAAGCATAACCGATATCCCGCGTGAAGAATACGCCGAAGCGGAGCAAAGGGTGATCGAGGAGCTGAATCTTATACACAAGCCCTTTGTCGTCGTGCTGAACTGTCAAAAGCCCGATTCTCCCGAAAGCAGGGCGCTGGCGGAGGAGCTTTCCGAAAAGTATCGGAAGCCCGTTATCGCGCTGAACTGCTTGGAAATAAGCGAGCAGGCGATAAAGGATATTTTGGCTGAAATACTGCTTCAATTCCCCGTCAAGGAGATAAACATCAAGATACCCAAATGGCTCACCGCCCTTGAAAAAGGACATTGGCTCAAAACCGACGTTTTTTCCTCCCTGAAAAGATCCGCTTCGGATATAATCAATATAGGGCAAGTCAAGAACGTCACCTGCAAGCTGACCGAAAGCGAGCACATAACCGATTGCAGCGTGGAAAAAGTCGATTTGGGCAGCGGCGCGGCTTTCATTAAGGCGGAGCTTTCCAACGACCTGTTTTACCGCGTTCTCGGCGAGACCACGGGGCTTGACATAAAGGACGAAAGCGATCTTATGCCCTGTATGATAGAGCTGGCTCAGATCAAGAAGCGTTACGAAAGGGTCAAAAGCGCTCTTGACGAGGTGGAAGCCACGGGCTACGGGATAGTTATGCCGAGCCTTGACGAGCTTACTCTGGAGGAGCCCGAAATAGTGAAGCAGGGCGGCAAATACGGCGTAAGGCTGAGGGCGGAATCCACCTCCATTCATATGATGAGCGCAAAGATAAATACCGAGGTATCGCCGATAGTGGGCACCGAGCGCCAAAGCGAGGAGCTCGTGCGGTATCTGCTCAAGGAATTTGAGGAAAATCCCGCCAAAATATGGGAAAGCAATATCTTCGGAAAATCGCTTCACGAGCTTGTGACCGAGGGGCTTCACAACAAGCTTTACCGCATGCCCGCCGACGCGAGGCAAAAGCTTCAGGAAACCATACAGCGGATAATCAACGACGGCTGCGGCGGACTGATCTGCATTATTCTGTAGCTTGGTAAAAAACAAAAAGCTTCGTCAAGCCTTAAAAAAGGGGCTGTAAAAAAACCGACCTGTCTAAAGCGGGTCGTTTTTTGTTATAATTTAAGTTTCTCCAAAATTCAAAGCAGGAAATGGAAAAATAGTTATGACAAAAGGAAAAGCGAATATCTTAAAATGAAAATAAGCATTGAATAAAAAGCAGAATGAGCTTTAATTAAAGC
>JAMPHV010000048.1 GCA_023663265.1 Bacteroides sp. | reverse complement strand
TCGCTTTGAAAGTTGTTTTGGAATATAAGTCGGTATTCCGTTTTTTAAAAATGCAAGCGCTTAGAATTATAACTGCCAATGTTTTATAATGATTTATTAAGCTTTAATTAAAACTCATTCTGCTTTTTATTCAATGCTTATTTTCATTTTAAGATGTGCGTTTTTCCTTTTACTTTAACAGTTTCCCGATTTTTTACCTTGAATTTTGGGGAAACTTAAAATGAAAAACTGTTGACAGCATCGATTTTCAGTGATATAATAAATATGTTAGTTCTGGCTAACCAAAAAGGAGGATATATGACAACTTTTTTGCTTTCGCTGCTTGCGATAGGCGGAATTACCCTTATGCTGTATTCGGCGGTCGCATTGGTGCAGGATAAACGTTTTTTCGGCTCTGCGCCCAAGGACGCTCAAAAACTGATACAACCCAAGCCCGAGCGGTTCAAGGGACAGCATTTGCTCGGGTGGGCGCTTTTGATTTTAAGCCTTCTGTCGGTTATAGCGGCGGCAGCTTTGGCTGTATGGAACGGTGTGCAAAACAATTTCGGATTTTGGCGGTTTTTTGTGAGATTCCTGATTATGCTGTATGCTTATAAGGCATACGATATGCTCTGCTTTGATTTTTTGCTGGTGACGCGTTCGCATTTCTTTCAGCGCTATTATCCCGAGGTGGACGTATGCGAGAGCTTTCACAAATACGGCTTTAACTTAAAAAGTCAGATAATACGTATTATAGCGTATCCGTTCGTTTGCGCATTTGCCGCTTGGATATGCACGCTGATATAAGGCAAAAGCGAAAACAACAGCTGTGCTAAAAAAACAACCTGTCTTATATTTTCATCACCACGTCAACAAAAAATTCCGTTTCGCTGTTATAAGCCCGCATTGTGCCGCCGTGTTTTTCCGCGACGGCGGCAATGGAGACAAGCCCGGTTCCCGTACCGCCGCGCTTGGTCGAACGGTATTCGTTCCCGCTTTTGAGCGTTTTTCCGTTAAAGCTGTTTGTGGAAACGATATACAGCTCGTTCGCCCGAATTTCGGAGGTAAGGCTGAAATGCCGCTGCTCTTTTGGGAGAGCACAGCAAGCGGTTATCGCGTTTTCCATTAAGTTCCCGAACAGCGCCGCCATATCAAGCTCGGATACCGTGAGCGGGCGAAGACCGCCTGTCGGATCGGGAAGCTCGATATGCCAATCCGTCCTTATCCCCTCGGTCTCCGCGATTCCGTGATAATAGGCGAACAGCGCGTTAAGGGCGGCGTTGGAGCAGTAATTTGCCGAAAAGCTTTCGGCAAAACGCTGCTCGTATTCCGATAAATAGGAGCGAATGCTCTCGATATCTCCGATTTCGGCAAGCCCCGCAAGCAGCCGAACCGACTGTCTGAAATCGTGCCGCAGCCGCCCCGTCCGATTCACATATTCTTGCAGCTCGCGGAATTGCTGCGCCTGCATTTCCGTAAGAAGCGAACGCTTTTCCAAATGAGCATGTTCTATAATAAATATGGCTCCGCGATAAAAAAGAACGTAGATCGCTATCAAAACTATCAGTCCGAAAACCTCAAACGCGGGATAAAGAAATACCAGGCGGCTTTCGCGGACAACGTCATAGGAAGCGGGCATGGCGAAAATATTGAAAACAAGAAAAACAAACGACAGCGGGACGGTCATAAACCATACCTTCGACAGCCCCGGCTCGTCCACCGCCTTTGAAAAGAGATTTCGCGCGGGATAAACAAACGCCGCCGTCAAAGCGCAGGAGAATCCGAGCAGAACAAAGGACGCGCTAACGGTGAGTGTCTCGGCTTCGTTGCTCACATACATATCGAAGATCGTGGCGAAATGCGGCGGAAAGGTCTGTATCGCGCAAACGCCGACATAGACCGCCAGCGACCTGGACAGATCGAATTTTACTGTGCGCCTGTACAGAAAAAACATAGCTATCATTGCGGGCAGCATAACAAGATTGATGTTGATCGCAAATACCGCCGACACGCTTGCCGCCGCAAACGCGACAGGAAGAACAACCGCGCAGATAAGCGCCAGCGTTTTTCGCACAGTGAATTTCATTTGGTTTTTCGCGGGAAGGTAACAGGAGACCGCCGAGGGTATCAACACAAGAGACTGTATAAAAAGCCCTATCCATTCGTCCGAGAACATGATCTCCTCCTATTTCACGCCGTGTCTGCGGCTTCGTATTTTATCAAAATTATAATTTCTCAACGACTGTTCTATCTTAACGCGGTCGCGTACCCTTATCGGTATTCGCGCTCCGTTGTCGGCAATGCAGCAGTTGTTGTCAAAATCCACGATGTGATCCGCGTTTACGGTGATACCCTTGTTCACCGAAATAAAACGCGGATCGTTTGTCTGCTCCGCGAATTGCGAAGCGGTCATGCGGCACCGATACGTTCTCCCGTCCGCCGTTTCAATATTCAGATAATGCGCGTCGGTGACTGCGCAGACGATCTTGTCAAGCGGTAATCTTACGGTCTGTCTCTCGCTGTAAACGTCGATATATTTTTCCGAAGATGGCAATATTTTAAGCGCGTCCGTGAGAACGTCGGCGACGCGACGCTCAGTAAAGGGCTTTTGAATATATTCAAAAGCGTGGCAGGAGAACGCCTCGGGCATATGCTCGCCGCTCGAGGTAAGGAAGATCAGAACACAGCTTCGGTCGCGCTCGCGAAGCCTATGCGCCGCGTCCACTCCGCTCATTCCGCCCATATAAACGTCCATAAACACAACGGAATAATCGCTCCCGTCAAGCGAGCGCAAAAAGCTCTCTCCGTCCGAAAATTCGGAAACCGAAATTTCCAGCCCGTTATCCGCGCCGAATTTACGGCATATTTCGGAAATGCTGTCGATATAAATCTTCTCATCGTCTACCGCGGCTATCCGCATACCCTCGCCCCGCTTTCCTGCCTTTTGCCTCTATTATAGCATATTTTATTGCCGCTTTCAAATCGTTTTATCCCAAAATCGACGATTTCAATTGACGTTCCTGCCAAAAATTTGACGTTCCTGCCTAATGCCTTGATTGGAAATATTTTACCGTATATAATTTTTTTATCTTTATTTAACAGTAGGAGCGGAGGTTTATATGGCAGTTTTAAAGAAAGTAATTTCGGTTTTTTTAACATTGGCGATAATGTTGACTACAATGAACATATGCGGCGTTACGGCTTTTGCGATAACGTCTGTCAGTCGTTCCACAACTATTTACGAGGGTGTCGAACGCAATTACGACACGGGGCTTCAGCTTTACGGCACGGGGGATTCGCCGATATTTACGAACAACGGTACCGTAAACGTAAAAGAGGGACTGACCGTGTACAAATTCGAGCTTCTGAACAACGGAACGCTTGTTTTCACGGGGGACAGCAGAAGCTCGACCTTTTCGGTCTCCCTAAGCTCGTCCTTCACAAACAACGGCACCGTCAGTATAACGGGAGTTTACAATCTCGGTGTTGACGCGGGCTCAAGCTTTGTCAACAACGGCACGGTTTTCTTGGAGGACATAGCCAACTTTAACTCGGATGGCTTTGTAAACAACGGTATAGTAGTCGTACCCGACGATAACGAGATTTTTCGGTACTTTATCGAATCGAAGCTGTTAGGAAAAGGGGACGGCTATGTCTGCACCAAAGCTTACTTTGAAAACCTGTCCATTGGCTACAGTATAAATTACGAGGGCTTGAGCTGCGACGGTTATTGGGATTATGACAACAGCCGCAATTCGGCAAGCTACGAGTATAAGCCTGCCGCCCCTCGGAATGTGACTCTTAGCGAGCCGACATTGCCGGGCTATGAATTTCTCGGTTGGACGGGGCTTGACATTGACGAGCCGACAAAACAATTCACCTTTTCTTCCTCCGTGCAGCAAAATGTGACCGTTACCGCGCATTGGAAGAAAGCCGTTTACAATATCGATTACGACTTGGACGGCGGCGAATTTTTCTATCCCGAGCAAGTAAAGAGTACATATTCGAGAGGCGATTGTCCCGCGCTTGCCTTGGTGCATAAGACAGGCTACACGTTTATAGGCTGGGTTGATACGGACGACGCCGATGAAACGCTTTTAGGCTCGGCAAGCGGTTATTACTATCTGCCGCCGTCAGCTCTCGGCAATAAGAGCTTTAAGGCTAAGTATATCGCAAACACGGACACCCAATACAAGGTGATCTGCTATTACGAAAGCCTTAACGGCGGCTATGACAGAGAAAAACACTTGTTTGCGGGACAAACGGACGAAACGGTTTCGGCGGCGGTCGATAAATACGTTAAGGAGGGCTTTTCCTACGATTCCGAAAACGTTGACAATGTCGCTTTCGGTACCGTCGCGGCGGACAATTCTCTCGTGCTTAGGCTCTATTTTAAGCGAAACACATATATCGTTACCTATAAAAGTCAGGACGGGTCACAAATTCTTTATACCGCCGAAAGAAAATACGGCGAAAGGGTCGGCGCGTATGAGGGAGAAGCTCCGACCAAGTCGTCCGACGACGAGCTGTATGCCTTCGTTTTCGATAATTGGGCAAAGGAAGAGCCGAACCGCGACTTCGGGTACGATCCGAGCGATCTGTCCGTATCGGAGAATGTGACGTACTATGCGGCGTTTAAAGTTATACGCGATACCGGCATTGTCATTGTAAAATGGCTCACAGACGAGTGCGAGGGATTTAAAAGCTATCCCGAGGAAACGCGTATCGCCGCAGGCTCGGATTATTCGGTATCATTGGAGCTTGAAAACGAAAAATATTACGTCGGAACCCCCGAGTGGCATTTGGGCTTTTCGGAGGCTCACGTCTCGGGAAAGTATGCGGTCGAATATTCCTTTACCAAGGAGAATTTTGACGCTCCCGTCACGCTGACCGTACCTAACGTTCAATCCGATATTACTATCAAGCTGAAAGCGCACTATCACGAGAAACACGACTTTTCCGAGGCATACGATACGGTGATACAAAACGGAAGCTGTGTGACCGACAGCGTTATCCGCCATTTTTGCTATATGTGCGGCAAGACCTGCGACGAAACCGTTCATGCGGGCGGGCATAAGGTCGGCGGCGCCTTTGAAAAGGACGAGGTTTCGCATTGGAAAATATGCGGCATTTGCGGAGGCGAGGTTGAAAAGGCGGTCCACACTCCCGACGGCGGCGCGATCACTCACGAGCCTACGCACAATTCGACAGGCACAAAAACCTATACCTGCACCGTATGCGGTTATGTTACGAAAAGAGAGGTCTTGGAGGCAATACCGCACTCAGCCGAGGGCGATTGGCAAAGCGACGAAATATATCATTATAAGCTTTGCTCCTGCGGCGAGCATACGGAAACCGCTTTGCACACCCCCGATAACGGAACGGTAACGATCGATCCGACGTATGACGACGAGGGAAAAATCGAATATCACTGTACGGTTTGCGGTCGGCTTGTAGGGGAAGGCTATGTTGCTCCGCTGGGACACAATGTCGAGACCGAATGGCAAAAAGAGCTTTCGGGGCATTGGCATAACTGCGAATGCGGAGAAAAGCACGATTTCGGCGAACACGTTTCCGACGGCGGAGTAGTTATAACCGAACAAACCTATACGGAATGGGGCGAAACGGTATATTCCTGCATGATTTGCGGGTACGTTCTTTCTACCGAAAAAAAGCCGCCGTTAAGTCATAAGGGTATTACTATCGGCTGCGAGTGGGAGAAGGACGAGAACGGGCATTGGATAGCGGGCTGCGGCTGCGGAGAGATACACGAATTCGCGGAGCATACCTCCGATAACGGTACGGTAACGGTTTACCCGACCGAAACGGAAAAAGGGGTAAAGGAATATTGCTGTACGGTCTGCGGGTATGTTGTCAAAACAGAGGACGTTCCCGCGCTCGGCAAGGAAGACGATCCAAATGAGCCCGATGAACCGAACGTACCCGATGAACCGAACGTACCCGATGAACCGAGCATACCCGATAAATCGGAAACAAGCAAACCGATCAAATTTATCAGCCCAAGCGAAGCGAACAAGCCCGAAACGTCGGAAAGCAATATGCCGTTTGCTGAAAGCGCGAGCGGAGAGCTCGAGACTTCGGATAACGGCGGCACGTCGGAATCCGAGCCGCCCGAAAGCAGCGGCGCGACCGAGCCTCCGCCCAAATCCGAGAACGGAAAAGAAAACGAAGAAGAAAGAGACGAAAGCGATCCTATTATGAGCGAAAGCGCGGCGAACCGTAACGAAGAAAACCCCGCAACGGGTATCGCGTTATCGTGGCTGCCTTTGACAGCGGTACTTGCCGTTGCTGCGTCAACAGCTAAGCGCATAAAGAAATGAAATCAACTAAACGGAGGAAAATAAATGAAAAAGAAGATTCTATGCGTTTTGACGAGCGCAATTATAGCCATCGGAGCGGCGGGCTGCTCCAAGAAAACCGAAATAACCGCCGAGGAGCTTTATGAGAAAGCGGTAAGAGACGCTGCGTTCGCCGACGAGGACGAAATACTGCCGCTGGTCTCGCTCAACGAAAGCGATGAAATGACTACATGGCATGACGGAAGGGTACTGCTGCTGACATGGCATAACTACCCCGACAGTTATCCCGAGGGGGAGAACGTCACCATTATGTGGGGACCCGTGTGGACTTTTACCGATAAAGAAATAGCCTCCTACGGCGACGAGCTGAGCAAAGCCGACGATCCCGAAATGCGGCTGAAACAGCTTATCGCGTTTGCCCCCGATTCGGAGCATTCCACCGTAACGGGTTTTTGGGTAAGCCCAGAAAATGTAAAGCGTCCCGCCTTTCAAAACGATCCTACAGTCGGAAATATGACGAACGCTTTCGTCGAAAACGCCGACGAGGAATTTAAGGCGTGGTTCGACGATAATATTCTTTGGTCGTATTATTACGGCGAGTTTCCGTGGACAAGGCTCGGCTACACCTACGACTGGGCGAATAACGGCACGGAATACGGGCTGACGGAATTTATTGTGGAAAGCGGCGCAGAGGTAACGGTGGAATTCACCGAGACTACGAGCGAATTTCTAAGCAGAATTACAGATTAGACAGGTATTGCCTTTTCACGTTAAAAAAAGGTCTTTCACGCAATACGGGTTGACTTTCCGAAAAAATTATAATTTAATAAAACTAATAATTATAAGATAGGAGCGTATTGTGATGAAGGTGATTTATAAAAGGATCGCTGCGGCTGTCGCCGCGATCGCGGTTATGATAACCGCGACAGTATTCGACGTGCCCGAGAAGATAGCTGCGGCGGCGGAGGAAACACATTCGCACAAGGTGTGCAGTAACGGTCTTACAGGAGCGACGGAGCACGACGGCTGCGCCCACGAGGCGGTAGAGTACGAGCCGTTTCCGTACGATTCTCAGCCTCTCGGTCAAGTCAGCTTTAAGAGCGGGAACTATTATCTTACAAGAGACATTACGCTTTCCGATAACGGCAGAATACTTATCGGTCCGGGAACGGTAAATATATGCCTTAACGGGCATGACATCAAAAAAAGCGACGGTCAGATCATAGATATAAACAGCAATTTCGACAATGCGGCAGCGTTGAACGTCTGTGACTGCAAGGGATACGGGCATATAGAGAATACAGGAGGGAGCAACCGGTATTCTGCCGTCAGCGTTATGGATAAATCCGAATTTAATTTATACGGCGGACATATTTACACAAAATCCAACGGCTACGGTATAGATATACATAACACCACTTCGGACGACAGCGGCTCCGCGAATATTTACGGCGGTTCTGTAAATACGGAAGCGGGAGCGTGCGTATATATCCAAGACGCAAATTCCGTTTTTAACCTGTATGGCGGATCGCTGAATTCATCCGATTATTATGCGGTGTATGCCGAAAACGGCAAAGCCCTTATCAAAGGCGGCTCGGTGAAGGCAAGCGGCAGCAAAGACACGATCTA
This sequence comes from Bacteroides sp., assembly GCA_023663265.1. Lineage (GTDB taxonomy): Bacteria > Bacillota > Clostridia > Oscillospirales > Ruminococcaceae > Ruminiclostridium_E. The sequence continues at coordinate 8,728 of JAMPHV010000048.1, read as the reverse complement.
TATAAACGGCGAAAACGCCGAGGTCACTGTAAGCGGGGGCACGGTAACAGGAGAAAATTGCGAAGCGATATATTGCTATTACGGTACCTTAAATGTGTCGGGAGGTACTGTCAAATCAAACGACAGCGACAGCTACGCCGTTTATAATTACGACAGGTTCAATCTGTCGGGAGGCACCGTTTCGGATATAAACAACCGCAACGGTTATACGATGAATATAATCGGCGGGGACATAACTCTCGACGGAACGATTTATAATCGGGGAACGCTGAACATAACGGACGGAAAAATTACCGCAAACGGCACGTATGCGGTAAGTAACTATAATAACGCCGAGGTGACGATAAGCGGCGGCAAAATCTATGCAAAAAAATATCTGCTTTACAACCAATCAGGCGGCAATGCAAGGATTTCCGGCGGAGATCTGCTTTCCGATGAAAACGTTTGTCTTTGGAATAACGGCGTGTTGGATATTACGGACGGAAAACTTGCAAGCTTAAACTACAGCACCTACGTTATGAACAACGGCACTTTAAATATATCGGGCGGCGTTTTCGACAGCAGCTCGCCTTATGGATACGTGCAAAACAAGAGCGTTTTAAACCTGAGCGGCTCGCCCCAATTCGACTATGTGGCTCTTTGGCTGAGAAGCGACGATAACATCACGATATCGGGTGCGCTTGCTTATGATAAGCCTATTGCCGTATACCTTGACAGCGGAACGCCGAGGACCTTAACGAGCGGCTGGAGCACCTATATGAGCGGGAACGATCCGTCCGAGTACTTTAAAAGCCCTTATATAAACTGCCTTGTGGAGGAAAACGACAACGAGGCGTATATGAGACGATTTAAGGTCATTCCCGACGCGAACGGCGGCAAATGCACCACGCTGTTAAAATATGTTGACAGCTATGCGAAGCTTGACTCGCTTCCCGAAGCGACGCGCGAGGGATATACCCTTGACGGCTGGTTCACCGCGAAAGAGGGCGGCGAGAGGGTGACCGTTGATACGGTGTTCACCTCGGACGCTGTGATATACGCTCATTGGACGGAGATCGTTTGCGACCACAAATGGAGCAGCGACTGGAGCAAGGACGATACCGACCACTGGCACGAATGTATTAACGGCTGCGGCGTAAAAGGCGGCAAAGCCGAGCACGAGTGGAACGACGGCGAGATCATACAACAGCCGACCGAAGAGGAAAAGGGCGTAATGACCTATACCTGCAGGGTATGCGGCAAGGAGAAAACGGACGATATCGACGCGCTCGGGCATACGCACGGTTATTCAACGGAATGGACGAGCGACGAAAACACTCACTGGCACGCGGCGACCTGCGGTCGCGATGTAAGGAGCGGCGAAGCCGAGCATGATTTCGGCGAACCGACTGTAACGCCGTCCACCTGCACGCAGCAGGGCAGCGAGAAATATGCTTGTCAAACCTGCGGGTACGAGAAAACCATAGCTCTCGACCTTGCGGAGCACAGCTTCGGCGATTGGCAGAAGGACGACAACAGCCATTGGAGAGTATGCACGGTCTGCAATACCGAAAGGAGCGAGGAAGCCGCACATAGCTGGGACAGCGGCAGCATTTCAAAGGAGCCGACCGAAAATGAAGCGGGCGTTATGACATACACTTGCACGGTATGCAATGCCGATAAAACCGAGCCGATAGCTCCGCTGGGGCATACGCACGATTGGAGCGCCGACTGGAGCAAGGACGATTCCGAGCATTGGCACGAATGTCTCAAAGGCTGCGGGGAGAAAAACGACAAAGCTGCTCACGCTTGGAACGACGGCGAGATAACCAAGCTGCCCTCAGACGATACAGAGGGCGAAAAAACATTTGAGTGTACGGTATGCGGTCAAATCAAAACGGAGACGGTCCCGACAACGGGAGGCGAAAATAACGACGGCAGTATATCGGTAGAGGTACAGCCGGGCGCGAACGCTCCCAAAACACAGCTGATAACCTCGGACGAAGAGCTTATTAAAGCGGTTCTTACCGATGAGGAGCAGGAGCTGGTCAAAAACGGTGTCGATATAAAAATAATCCTGACCGTAGACGACGCAGCGGAAACGGTCTCCCCCGCCGATAAGTCGCTGATCGAAACGGCAATAAGCGGATTGACAAACTATAAGCTCGGACAGTATCTTGACGTAAATTTGCTGAAAATAATCGGGGATTCACAAGCGAACATTACCGAAACAAACGCGCCGATAACGGTAAGGCTTGAAATTCCCGCAGCGCTGCGCGGAAAACAGATCTACTCCGTGATCCGCGTTCACGGCGGAGAAGCTGACGTGCTTACGGACGAGGATAACGACGCAGACTTCATAACGATAAAGACCGACAGATTTTCGACTTACGCGCTGGCATACAGCGAAACCGCGGGCGGTACACCGTCGGGCGGCAATACCGACGATAACAAGCCCGATCCGCCTGTCACAGGAGGCTTTATCGATCCGATGCCGCCCGCAAGTGATGAAAACGAACCCGCTCCTCCCATCGAAGACGGCGGAGGAGACGGTCCCGCCCCGACCGAAAGCAAGCCGAACGAAAGCGGAAATGTTTATTACGAAGACGGCGGCGGATCGTCGGACGGTGAAACCGCACAATCGCGCGATGAATGTCCCTCGACCGATGAAAGCGGCGCGGGTGAAAACGACGGCTCTCAGTCGGGCGGCGAAATCGATCCCGCCTCAAGCGAAAGCGCGCCGAACGGCGGCGAAAAGAACCCCGCAACGGGCATAGCGTTATCGTGTCTGCCCTTGGCGGCGCCGATCGTCGTTGTTACGGCAGCGGCTAAACGTAAAAAGAAATAATACTTGCAAAAGAAAGGAACTGTAAAAAACGACCTGTCGTAAACGGGTCGTTTTTTCGTTATGCATTTTACAATCCAAAATTGCATTTTGCTTTTTTTCCGTTGATTTCTTTTGAGTTATGATGTATACTAAAAGAAAAAGAACGGAGTTTTTTAAAATGGGAATCATTTTATTTGCGGTTTTTACGGCTGCGGAAATTGCGCTTGCGGCGCTTAGCTTCACAAAATACAGAAGCCTTTGGTACAGAAACAGATTGTTTTTCGGCGGAGCCGAGCTTTTGCTTATGCTGCTTGTAATGCTTTTGCCCGCACCGGGACAGAAATGGAGATTCACAGGCTGTCTCGTTATACTGGGAATACGCCTTGTAATATCCTGTATCGCGTATCTTATAAGCCGCGTCGGTGCAAAAAAAGAAAAAACAAAGGGAAAAGCGATCGTCGGCGCTGTTATGAGCATTATACTTATCGGCTTCTCGCTTTTTCCCGCCTTTATTTTCAAAGACTATTCGGGACTGGAAACAAGCGGTCAGTACGAAGTAAAGGAAGCTCAAGCAATACTTATCGACAGCAGCAGGCTTGAAGCCAATGAAAACGACGGCTCCAGCCGTGAGATACCTATTCACTTTTATTACCCCGAGAGCGGCGCGGAAAGCTACCCCTTTGTATTATTCGCTCACGGCTCCTTCGGCTATTATCAGAGCAATTATTCGCTGTACGCAGAGCTTGCAAGCAACGGATACGTTGTAGCAAGCATAGACCACCCTTATTACGCTTTCTTTACAAAGGACACGGACGGCAAAACGATCATAGTGGACTTCGATTTCATGCAGACCGCTGTAAATATGCAGTACAGCTCCGATTTCACCGAGACAGAGGAGGATTATGATATTACATGCGAATGGATGTCTGTCCGTACGGCTGATGAAAACTTTGTGCTTGACGCGATAAAAACCGCTAAAAACTCGGGCTCGCTTGATACGGCATGGTATACGGGATCCGAGAATGAGAGGGCGGAAATTCTTAAAGCGCTTGAAATGGCGGACACGGAAAAAATCGGACTTATGGGACATTCTATCGGAGGCGCGGCAGCGGTGCAGCTCGGAAGAGAGCGCAGCGACATTACCGCGGTAATCGATATTGACGGCACAATGCTCGGCGAACAAATTTCATTCAGCGACGGAAAGCTCGTTTACAACCCCGAGCCTTACCCGATACCGATACTTTCACTTGATAACGCAAATCATTGGGAGTCTTATATCACCGACGGAGAAACAGACTATGTAAATAAATATTTACTTGACAACGCCATTGACGGAAGAGAAGCTCATTTCGACGGCACCGAGCATATGGATTTCACCGATCTCCCGCTTTTCGCTCCCGCATTATCGAAAATGCTGGGAAAGGGCGAGGTGGACTCATACGAATTTATCCCGAAAGTGAACGGTATCATTCTTAATTATTTTAACTATTATCTGAAAGGAGAGGGCGAACCGAATATTGAACCTTGGAATACGCAGACAGCGGAAATTTCATAAAATAAAGGGTATTGCCTTTGATATTCGACAGGTATATTGTAAATGATCATAAATATTTCTCAAATAAAAAAAGACGAAAAAGAGCGGCTGGAAATTTACTGCCATAAGGTAAGTCATGAAATAACGGAGATCGTCCGCTTTGTTAAATCCATACAAGGACAGCTTACGGGCATTATTGAAGGCGCACAGTATGAAATTCCCGTTTCCGACGTGTTTTACATTGAAGGAGTAGACAACAAAGTTTTCATTTATTGCGAAAAACAGGTATACGAAACACGCCAGAAGCTGTACGAGCTGGAGGAAGCTTTAAAAGAAAAGCATTTTCTGCGTGTGTCAAAATCCGTGCTGTTGAATCTTATGAAGGTCGAGTCGATAAGAGCCTCGCTGAACGGCAGATTTACGGCTGTACTTCAAAGCGGGGAGCAGGTTATTGTTTCAAGAAAATACGTGCCCGAGCTGAAAAAAGCTCTGAAAGGTGGAAGCTTATGAGTCTTAAAGAAATACTTTACAGGTCGCTTACGATCTATTTTATTCTTGTCACCTGTATTACGGCGGTAATTACGATCCTTGGCTCGGCTTTTGACCCCGACGCGAAATTCGGATACAGCGCATTTGTCTCGCCGTTTATTTTTGCGGCTTTGGGTGTTATCCCGAATCTGCTTATGTATTCTTCAAAGGAATTATCGGACAAACAGATAATTCTGCGCAAAATTATACAGTTTGCGGTCATAGAGGCGGAGGTAGTGGGCGTATGTATAATAAGCCCCATAATCCACACGGAAAAAGCCGAGGTTATTATCGGAGTGATTATCAGCGTGCCGGTAATATTTATACTTGTCAACTTTATCAGCATTATGAATAACTATTTTTCCGCAAAACAGCTTACAAAAGAGCTTATGCAGTTTCAGAAAAATATGAAGTAGCGCAGTAACAACCATAGGTTGAATTTATTTTTTGTTTTCAAACTCATTTTATATTGCTTGTGCTTCAAGATAATGATATAATATTTACACAGTTGATTTAACACCAATACCGCATTATAGGAGCAAAGCGTATGAAAATAATTATCGACAAACAGATCGCGCATTTTCGTAAGCAAGTCGGATTGACGCAGGAACAGCTTGCCGAAACCATAGGAGTGTCTAATCAGGCGGTTTCAAAATGGGAATCGGCTCAATGCTGTCCCGATATTTCTTTGCTGCCCGACCTTGCAGCTTGCTTTAACATCAGTGTTGACGAGCTTTTGGGCGTTTATGTGGAAAAAGACAATGATAAATCACAGCTTGCCGAGCATATTATTGAAATGTCAATTTTATCTTGGAAAAACGGTCTGCTTTCCTTGCTCGGTTATGCTGAGCAGGTCAGTGAATTTCCTTTTTTAAAGACGGCGGTGGATATAATCATTACCGAGGATCACAATTATAAAACCTCCGAAGAGATACTTCGTGCTGCGGCTGGCAACGATCCGACTATGCGGCTTATTTCAGATTGTGTTTTGGTCTTGAATAAGGGTGTGACTACTGCCTCAATTATTCAAATTTTAGAAAACAGACTTTCGCATAGAGAGATAGTTTGCCTTAAAATAAAACGTCCCGATCTTTTTCGTATATAAATAATAGGCTTTAAAAGGGTAAGAGTAAACAAAAATTCGCGGAAAAACCAGCTCGGTGAATTACAGTCTTCTGTAGATTATGAATTAGTCGAAGAGGATTTTAACGATTTCTCCAAGGACGACCGATGTGTTTAGGCTTTACCGTTTTCAATCCGAAGCTCCCTTGCCGCTGCCGCAAGATTTTCGAGAGCGGCGGCGGTTTCTTTTTCTCCCCTTGTTTTCAAGCCGCAGTCGGGATTTACCCACAGCTTTTCCGCAGACAGCTTAGCCGACATCTTCCGCAAGGCGGCTTTTATTTCCTCCTTTGAGGGGATTCTCGGCGAGTGTATGTCATACACTCCGGGACCTGCCTCGGTACGGAAATTATTTGCCTTCAGCACATCGAGTATTGCAAGATCGGAACGGCTCGCCTCAAAGGTGATAACGTCCGCGTCCATATTGTCGATATCGGTTATAATGTCGGCAAATTCGCTGTAGCACATATGGGTGTGTATCTGCGTTTCGGGCTTTACCCCGCTGTGTACCAGTCTGAACGCGGGAATAGCCCAATCGAGATAATCCGCTTTCCTATCCGCTTTTCTTAACGGCAGCTTTTCACGCAGAGCTGCCTCGTCAACTTGAATTATCGATATTCCGCTCTCTTCAAGCTCGAGTACCTCCTCTCTGACAGCAAGGGCTATCTGAAACGCACTGTCCCTAAGAGAAATATCCTCTCTCGGAAAAGACCAGTTGAGAATGGTAACGGGACCCGTCAACATTCCTTTTACGGGCTTTTTCGTAAGGCTCTGAGCGTATGCCGACCACTTGACGGTCATGGACCTTGCGCGGGAAATATCTCCCCATATTACGGGCGGCTTGACGCAGCGGGTGCCGTAGGACTGTACCCAGCCTTTTTCCGTAAAAATATATCCGTCCAAGCATTCGCCGAAGTATTCCACCATATCGCTGCGCTCAAATTCGCCGTGCACCAAAACGTCCAAGCCGATTTTTTCCTGAAATTCAATGCAGCCCTTGATCTTATTTTTCATAAAATCATCGTATTTTTCTTCCGAAATAATTCCCTTTTTAAAATCCGAACGCGCCTTTCTCACCTCGGCGGTCTGTGGGAACGAGCCGATCGTGGTCGTCGGGAAAAGCGGCAGATCAAAACGCTTTTTCTGTATTTTTTCACGCTCCGCAAATTCGGGTAAGCGTATAAAAGCCTTGTCCGTAAGCTCCTTTATGCGCCGACGTACAGCCTCGTTCTCTCCTCGGCGGCTGCCGTTCATCAACGCGCGGTTCGCCTTAAGCTCGGGAGCTGCTTCGGCGTTATTGGCGGAAAGTATATTCTTAAGCTCGGCAAGCTCGCCTAACTTTTCCTTGGCAAAGGCAAGGTGTTTTTTTACCTCCTCCGAGAGCTTGGTCTCATTATCAAGGGTATAGGGAACGTGCAGCAGGGAGCAGGAGGTGTTTATCACCGTCTCGCCGCATTTCGGAGCAATTTTTTGCATAATATCAAGGGTCTTTTCATAGTTATTGCGCCATATGTTTTTGCCGTTTACCACTCCCGCAAACAAAACCTTATCCTTGGGAAAACCCTTTTGCAGGATCAGATCGAAGGTTTTCTTCCCCTCGACAAAATCAAGCCCCACGCCGTCGAAGGGCAGTGAATAAATCTCATCGCAGCAATCCCGCACGTCGCCGAAATAGGTCTGTAAAAGCGCCTTAACATTGCCCTTATTACCGAGAATTTTTTCGTATAATCCGACAAACAGCTTTTTGTCCCGGTCAGTCATATCCGTTACAAGGCAAGGCTCGTCAAGCTGCACCCACTCGGCGTTTTCGGCGTCAAATCCACGCAAAAGCTCATTATATGCCAAGGCGGTCTCCTCCGCAATATCCTCCGCTGTTTTCGTCCCCGTAAAACGAGCCAGCTTCAGAAAGGTATATGCGCCGATAACGACAGGCTTGGTCCTTACGCCGTTTTGGGAAGCCTCCTTAAACAGCTCAAGGGGAGCGTTTCCCACAAGCTTTATTTCGGTATCGTCGTCTATTTCGGGAACCATGTAATGATAATTGGTGTTGAACCATTTTTTCATTGCAAGCGCCTTAACGTCGCCCTTTTCGCCCTGGTACCCTCTCGCCGCCGCAAAATACGCGTCAAGCTCCGATAAACCGAGCTCGGTATACCGCTTGGGCAATGCATTCAGCATAACCGCCGTATCCAACATTCCGTCGTAAAAGGAAAAGTCCGAGGGGATATAGTCCAATCCGCTGCCGCGCTGGAGCTTAAGATTTTCAAGTCTCAGCCTTTTTGCCGTTTCCCTAAGCTCGTCTGCGGAAATCTCTCCCCCGAAATATTTTTCACTTGCAAATTTAAGCTCCCTTTGTGCGCCTATGCGAGGATAGCCTGTAATCGATGTTTTCATTGTGCTGCCGCCTTTCGTTTTTTATACAATGAACTGTAAAATGTTCTCGGACACTAAAATATCTTCATCTTTTTGATGTCTGAGGCTATTATAACACATCGCCCTCGGTATGTGGTAACATTTCTTTTTTATTGTTAACCATAGATTTTGTCTATGATTAACAATAATGAAGTTTTTAAGTTTCCCCAAAATTTCTAAATCATAAATACTGTTTTTAAGATAATGCTTAACTTTTATAAAAGTACCGATTTACTAATTCTTAAAGCTGCATATTATGTGATGTCCGCTTTTACTCGAAAGCGAGTGCAGTGTGCGCTCCCGCGCGGGGCTTAAGGTGACACCAAAAG
>JAMPHV010000047.1 GCA_023663265.1 Bacteroides sp. | reverse complement strand
GTTGAAATTTTGCGTTTTGCGTGTCAATTTTTTGGATTTTGCGTGGCAGACAACAGCTGTCCTTTGGACAGCCGAGCGTTGTTATTTATAATAATATTATTCCGCAGCGAACAGATATGAAAAAGTCTCCGTGCCGCAGCCTAAGCCTGCAACAAATATATCCAGCTCCTCTATAGCGGAATACAGCCATGGCTTATAATCAATGCCGTCAATGCAGTTAATTCCGCTTGCCGTCCACGACCCCTGCTCGGCGTTGGGAAACAGCTCCGCATAGCCGAAGCTATCTCCGACGCCTCCCGCAACAAGATAGTGGAGCGTGTTTCTTTCGGGGTGAACGTAGGAATAAATATATGTTCCTCCCTCGCCGATAATATCGGTAATATCCTCATGCTCGCCGTTTCCGATAAAATATATTCTTCCGTCCTCCGAGGCGAAAAGCTCGGTCAAATTCATATGGTACATATACGTCGAATATCCTCCCTCGCCCTCGTTATTGACGGCAAATCTTACAAGAGAGTTATCCAGAACGTTAAATTCCAAAACCAGCTTTTTGTCCTCGGGCAGAGGCTCGATTGACGTCTCCTGCGCCGCCTCGGACGGTATTTCTCTGAATATGGGCAGGGCGCTTCCCGAAATATATACGACTCTGCTCATCTCCAATTCCTCGCCGCTTTCAACGGTTTTGAGATCAAGAGCGACAAGCCCCAGTTCGTCAAGAGCGTCGTACACCCATTGCCTATAGCTCCTTGCCATTCCCTCGGGCGGCTCGTCGAGATTTACGGCAAAGCAGCTTCTGCCGTAGGCACGCCAGTCTCCGCCCTGAAAGCCGTCGATGCGGTAAAGCTCGACGTATCCGCACTGCTCGGGGTTGTCGGCGGTGTTGCCGACTATCACCATATGCTTTGTTCTGCTTCCCGAGTTGGTATAGGTGTAGATATAATAGGAGCTTCCGCCCGCTTCCTCGGTAATATTTATTTTCTCGCCGTTTCCGATAAACCAAAGACAGCCTACCCCAAGCTCAATAATATCCGTACTGCCCTGCTCTGTCACCGTCTCTTTGTTCTTTTCCGTGTCGTAAACAAGGCTTGTGCCGTCCAGCAGCCGTACCGTCAGTATATTTTCGGTTTCCGATACGGCGGCTTCGGTCAGCACTATATCCGCGCCCTCCTCCGTCTCGATCGGAGACGCGGTCGCTTCGCTTTCCTCTAAGGGCTGAGAAACGCTTTCTCCGCTTCCCGCGCTTATATTGCCGCGCAGGGAATATACTCCGACCGCCGCCGCGGTAACGCATACCGCCGCTGCCGCGGTAAAGGCTATTTTAAACCCGAGCTTGCTTTTTGGCGCCTTTGTCACAAAAATGGGCTCCACAAGCTCTTCGTTTTCCTCGCTTTCGCGTCTCGAGCCCTTGTTTTCCGCTTCGATCCGCGCCATTACAAGACTTTTTACTTCTTCGGGGTCAACGCCAGTATTTTCGATCTTGTCGGTGCAGCTTTCTATGATCCTGCCGATCTCCTTGTCGTTCATAATATCATTCCTTTCCGCTAAGCCTAACGTTTAAAATCCGTCCCTCAGCAATATCTCCTTAAGCTCGTCTCTGCTCCGCTTCAGCCACGTTTTGGCGGTGGAGACGTTGACGTTCATATCCGCCGCCGCGTCCTTTACCTTTTGTCCGTAGTAATAATACCTTAAAAACAGCTCCTTTTTATTCGCTTCAAGCTTAGACAGCGCATTTTTCAGCTTAAGCGACAGCTCTCTGTTTTCGGCTTGCTCCTGCGGATCGTCTCCGGTAAAGAGGATATCCTCGTCTAACGGCAGCCATTCCTTTCTGTCGCGGACGAAGTTAAAGGCTTTGTTTCGGGCTATTTCTCCCAAATAGCTTTTGACCTTTCCCGCCCGCAGCTTGCCGCGGTTCCGCCATGCGGCAAAGAAAACGTCCGCGGTAAGCTCCTTGCAGTCCTCGGGTCTTTCTCCGATTATACGGTAAATTATCGAGGAAACATAGGGCATGTATTTGTCGATAAGCCCGCACAGCGCTTCCCCGCCTTCGTTTCCGAGAGAAAGCACAAGCTCCTCCTCCGTCATAGCGGCACCTCCTTTATTTGCAAAAAGCCGACCTTTGTATATCATAACACAAAAAACGGGTTTTGGTTTCGGATTATGAAAATTTTTTCATCAACTTACGTTATTGTAATATCCTCGCTTTAAAATGTCACCCGTTCAGATGTTATTAAAATAACGGACGTGCTAAAATATACAGTGAAAATAAAAAAATCCCTTCTCATAAGAAAGGAGCGGGAAAATGAAAAGGATAATACTGAGAGGGCTTTTAATAATAAGCGTTTTGATGTTTGCGGGGATTTCGGCGATCGCGGGCATGGGGTATAAGCTGTTCAGCGACGCGCTGGAAAGCAGGAGCTTGTCCGAGGCGGTGGAGGAAATACGGTCGGGAGAGGATTTTACGCCGATAGAAAAGCTTCCCGAAACCTATCTTGAGGCGATCGTAGCCGTAGAGGATCATCGGTTTGAAGAGCACTGCGGGGTAGACGCAGTCTCCGTCGCAAGAGCCGCATGGAACAATATTTTAGCCCGCTCCTTGGTGGAGGGCGGAAGCACCATAACGCAGCAGCTGGCGAAAAATATGTTTTTTACGCAGGAGAAAAGCTTTGTGCGAAAGGCCGCGGAGCTGTTTATGGCGTTTAAAATAGAAGCGGAATACAGCAAAAGCGAGATACTGGAGCTGTACGTCAATTCAATTTATTTCGGGAGCGGTTATTATAATGTTAAAGACGCCTGTGAGGGGTATTTCGGCAAGGAGCCCGAGAATATGACCGAATATGAATGCACTCTGCTGGCGGGGATACCGAACGCGCCCTCCGTCTACTCTCTCGACAGCTCCCCCGAGCTTGCGGCTCAAAGACAGCGCCATGTTGTTGAACAAATGGTAAAATATGGGTACATAAGCGAGACGGAGGGAGAATGTCTGCGCTTCCCCTGCGCCGAGGGCTGAAAAAAAGCCCCGCCGTTACGCCGCGCTGCCCTCCTCCGCCAAGTTGCTTATCCAAACGCCTTTTTTGATAAGCGCGTAGCCTATGGCTACCTTTATGAGATCGACCGCCTGTACGACTGTGAAAACCGCCATCACGGGCAGCTCGGTAAAATTGCACAGTACAAAGGCGCAGGGAACGGTCACTATCCATGAAAAAACGCTGTCAAATAAAAAGGTGATAAGAGTTTTTCCGCCCGACCGCAGGGTAAAATAAAGGGCGTTCAGAAAGCCTTGAACGGGGAAAAACAGGGCGGTTATCACAATAAAGCTTGACGCGTGGCTTTTGATCTCGTCGGTGGTGTTGTAAAAGCTCGGGAAAACGCCCGAGACCGCAGTCAAAAACACTGTCAGAGCCACGCAGACAATGCCCGTGAACCACATAAGGCTGAACGCCTCCTTTTTTGCCCTGTCATACCGAGACGCGCCCAGAGTTTGCCCCACAAGTATGCCCACCGCGTTTCCGAGCGCTATAAAAACAACGTTCAGAAGATTGCACAGCGCGTTGGAAATATTCAGCCCCGCCACTATATTCAGGCTTCTGATCGAATAGCATTGCGTTAATGCCGCCATTGCGCCCGCCCATAAAAATTCGTTAAAGAAAATGGGCAGACTTTTTTTGATTATCCGCTTGGCGTCCTCACGGGGCGCCAGCAGCGTTTTGTACAGTCCTTGGACAAAGGCGTGACGGCGGCGCGCGGCGAACGTCCATATTATCACCACCGCAGTCTCGGCAACGCGAGCCATAACGGTGGCTATTGCCGCGCCCTTGACGCCGAGCCTCGGCATGCCGAGATTCCCGTATATCAAAAGATAGTTGAACACGATATCTATTACCACCGACGCGATACCCGCCGTCATCGGCTTAACGCTTTCCCCCGTTTCGCGAAGGCTCCCCGCGTATATCTGGGTCATCACAAAAAACGGAAGCCCCCAAAGCATGACGGACAAATATTCTTTGGCAAGCCTCATGGTAAGCAGGGGGTCGACATCGGCGCTTTCGCCTTTAAGATAAAGCCCGATAAGCGGCTCCGCGGCAAGACCGAACACCAGCAAGCCGCCTATAAGGCAGAATGCCCCTATCCAATGCTTTATGCGCACGGTGGCGCGAAAGCCGTCCGTATTTTGCTGCCCGAAATACTGCGCCCCGTAGATACCGGGTCCCGAAAGCCCGCCGAAAACGGCAAGATTAAAAACAAATATAAGCTGCCCCGCTATCGAGACTGCGGAAATGGCTTCGCTTCCAAGGCTTCCCACCATTACGTTATCCACCAGTCCCACCGCGTTGGTGATCCCGTTTTGTATCATCATCGGCACCGCAAGCCGCAGCGCTCGCCTGTAAATAGCTCCGTTTTTCATCGTCATATCGTTTCACCCTTTAATAAAATAACAAACATATCACATTATATCATTCAAAAACTGTAGTGTCAAGGATTTCCTAACCGTTGAAATGTTGAAATGTTGCAAATTCGATATTTCTGTGATATAATGGGAATATATCTTCACAAGGAGCTGTTATGGAATATTTTTGGTATGTGCTCGCGGCGCTGGGCGCGGGCGTGGGAACAGGGCTGGCGGGGCTTTCGGCGGCGACCGTTATGGTGCCGATACTGATCGTTCTGTGTCCGTCCTTCGCGGGCGAGGCGGGAGCCTATCACGCTACGGCAATAGCGCTTGCGTCGGATATATTGGGCTCGGCGGTCACAGCTTCGATATACATAAGGCACAAAAATATCGATCTGAAGCGCGGCTGGATAATGCTGACCTGTATTGTTGCAATGTGCGTTGCGGGAAGCGTCGTAGCATGGCGCGCGGGCAATGTGGTGCTCGGCAGCTTTACGCTGTTTCTGACCTTCTGTATAGGCATACGATTTCTTATAAAGCCCGACACCTCGCGCAAGGAAACGGCTTCCAAGGGTACGGGCTTAGACGCCAAGGGAATAGCGGTCTCGCTGTTTTTCGGACTGACTATCGGCTTCGGCACGGGTTTTGTGGGTTCGGGCGGCGGCATGATGATGCTGGTGGTTTTTACGGCGTTTCTCGGTATGGAACAAAAGCCCGCCGTCGGAACAAGCACCTTTATTATGACCTTTACTGCGCTTATCGCTTCGGTTAGTCATATTGCGGTCGATCCTACCATTTTTTTTGAACGCTGGGACGCGCTGCTGATATGTATTATTACCGCAACCGCAGCCTCCATAGTATCTGCTCGGTTTGCAAACAGGGTGAACAACAGGGTGGTAGGCTTGGTAACAGGCGCAATATTGACTGTTCTCGGAGCTTTTATGCTGATACTTAATTATTGGGAATACATTTCGCAGGTGCAAATGATCGCCAACGTTCTGATCTGCTTGGGAAAGTATCTGCTGTATCTTTTGTGCTTTGTGGCAGTGCTGCTTATTTTGCGTTTTCTCTTTAAAATTCCCAAAGCGCTTTGGCGCAAGCTGCTGCACTTGGTGGCGTATACAAGCATAGTCTTTATGATCGTTGTGTCGGATAACTGGCTTGTCCCCGTAATTTGCTGCGTGCTTTTCGCCGCCGTTGTATACCCGATCCTGCACCTTGCGGAACAATGGGAGGGATATAACGATCTCTTTGTCCAAAAAGCAAAGGGAGAAATCAAGAAAAGTCTGTTATTACTGTTCCTGACGCACGCCGCTTTGATCGCAGTTTGTTGGGGCGCGCTGAACAAGCCCTATATCGCCGCCGCCGCGATCATCGTTTGGGGGATAGGAGATACTATGGCGGCGCTTATCGGTATAAGGTTCGGCAAGCATCACGTTAAAATCCCACTTGCCGATCACAAAAAAACTTGGGAGGGCACAGCGGCAATGGCGGTTACCGATTTGCTGATTTGTTTTGCATTATTGATGAGTTTATCCGATTTGTCCGTTTTGCACTGCGCGGGCTTTTCACTGGCAGTCGCTCCGATATCCGCTTATACGGAGCTTATCTCGCACAACGGAAACGACACGGTGAGCGTTCCGATATCTATTGCCGCGACTCTTGCGCTTTTGACGTTTTGTGTATAACGCGTCTCATCTCCTGGCATAATTTATCCATATCCACGGGCTTTGCGACATGACCGTCCATTCCCGCGGCAAGACAGGCGGCGATATCCTCGGCAAAGGCGTCGGCTGTCATTGCTATTATGGGGATATTTTTAACATACTCCCGCGGCGATCTGCGTATTTCCGCCGTCGCCTCCCTGCCGTTCATAACGGGCATCTGAACGTCCATCAGTATAAGGTCGTATTCGTCCTCCTCCGCGCCGTTTATCGCCGTCACAGCTTCTTTTCCGTTTTCGGCATGGTCGGCGGTGATATCGTACATGCTCAGAAGCTCGCTTATGACCTCCCAGTTAAGGTCGTTATCCTCGGCTACAAGCACGTTCAGCCCCTTGAGATCGTTGTTTTTGGCTTCCGCGATATCGTTTTTCCCTTCTTCCTTGTTGATTACAAGCCCTATCTTTTCCGCTAAATAGGACTTAAACAGCGGCTTGCTGATAAAGCTGTCTGCGCCGCAGTTTTTTGCGTCCTCCTCATCGGACCAGTCGTAGGCGCTTACAAGGATCACAGCCGTGTTTGCGCCGGCAATGCCGCGTATGGCGCGCACGGTATCCGCGCCGCTGATCCCGGGAATTTTCCAATCGACTATCGCAACGGCATAATCGTTACCCGCTTCGCGCCGTTTTTTTACAAGCTCGATAGCCTGTTCTCCGCAGCAGGCGGTTTCCGCCTTTGCTCCCATTTCCTCTATGGTATCCTCGATGATTGCAAGACACACCGCGTCGTCGTCCACATACAGAATATCCATCGGAGGGAGCGTGTAAACGCGGTCGGCGTCCTCTCCTACGGGCAGCTCAAGCTTTACCGTGAACACGGTGCCCCTGTCGGGTTCGCTTTCACAGTCTATGGTGCCGTTCATAAGCATGACCATTTGCTTGACTATCGCAAGACCGAGCCCCGTACCCTGTACCTTATTGGTGCGGCTGTCGTCGGCTCGGGTGAAGGTGTCGTACATATGCTCCATATACTCCCGACTCATGCCGATCCCGTTGTCCTTGACGATATACGTTATGCGAACTCTTTGCTCGTCTATGCGCTCCTCGTACAGGTCAAGTATGACCTTTCCGCCGCCCGGCGTATATTTTACCGCGTTGCTCAAAATATTTATAAACACCTGGCTGATACGCAGCTCGTCGCCGTACAGCATCTCTTGGTTTACCTCGTGGATGCGCACGTCGAATTCCTGCTTCCTGGATTTTATCATGGGGCGTATAATATTGACGAGATTATCCATTGTTTTGCGAAGAGAAAAATTGATGGGGTTAAGGGTAAGCCTTCCGCTCTCGATCTTGGAAATATCGAGCACGTCGTTTATGAGCGTTAAAAGATGCTGGCTCGACAGCGTTATTTTATCGAGACAATCCTCTAATTTTTCCTTGTCGTCCGTATGCTTTTTGGCTATGTCCGTCATTCCCACGATAGCGTTCATAGGGGTGCGTATATCGTGGCTCATGCTGGACAAAAAGTTTGTCTTAGCCTTATTTGCCGAGTCCGCCATCTTGAGAGCCTCTTTCAGAGAAAGCTGCATCTGCTCCTGCTCCCTTGCGTATGCGCGGGATTTTTTTATGTAAAGGGCGAACGCCAACGCTATCAAGGAAACAAACAGGATAAGCACTATTACTATGAGATAAGCGTACCGCTCAAAAAATTCCAAAAGCGTGAACTGTGCCGATTTGTCTATGCTTGCATATTGCAGCATAGTGCCGGTTATTACCTCGTCGCTGATGTGGTTTATCATTTTATCGAGTATCACGGCTAAAATTGCGTTGTCTTGATTGACGGTCAGACAGAGCTCCGCGGTTTTATCGAGATAGCTTATGTTAAGCTCGTCGGTATCGTCATAGCCGCTCAGTACACGCTGCAATATGCTTGAATAGCCTATCATGCAATTCACTTCGCCTGAACGCACAGCGTTTATTGCATCGCTAAAGCTTTCGTATTCCACCAACGCCGAAGAGGGAAAATTATTCGGCAAATACTCCAGCAGCCCGAGCGAGGTTTTTGAAACGGCTATCTGACTTATTACATCGTTTGAGTATTTTCCGCGATATATTATCATCATACGGTCCGCCACGACAGTCTCGGTCTGGCGCAAGCCCTTGCTTTCGGCAAGCCATATATCCGAATATAAGGGAAATCCCACGTCAACGGCATTGCTTTTCAAGGCGTTCTCCAGCTCGTCAACGTAATCAAAGCACACGGGAACTACTTCTATACCCGCAAACTCTTCAAGAGAGCGCATAACCTCGCCCGCAAGCCCGATAGGCTCGCCGTTCTCGTCCTGATCCGAAAAGGGCAGGTGATTGCGCGTATATCCGAACGTCAAGGCGTTTTTTTGCAGAAGCCACTGCTCCTCCCTCTCGGTCAAGTCCAAGAGCGAAGACTTATTATAATATTTCTGATATAATTCGATCGTAAACGTCGGAAAAACCGTATTGATTTGCGACAGCGCATAATTTAGCTGGTCAAGCAGCTCGGTATCGGACTTTTTAACGGCAAAGTATCTGTCGTCGTTCAGTCCCATATCGACCGACGAAAAACTGACCTTTTCGGCAAAGGAGCTGTTTGTTTTATACGCGCCCGCCATTATATCGATGTCACCGTCGATAAGCATTTTGCGCATTTCTTCCTTGCTGCCGTACACATACTCATATTTCCAGCCCGCAAACTGCGCTATCATCTGATAATATTCGTAGGCGTACCCCGATTTTTTCGCGCTGTCGGAAAACCCGTCCTGAAACTCGGGCTCGTTGCTGTCGTAATATCCGACGCGCAGCGTAACGGCAGTCGTTTTGAGTATCGAATCAAGGTTTGCGTAGGTATCCGCGTTATCAAGGGTCACGAGAGTTACGCCCGTATCGTATGTCGTTTTGGGGAGACTTCCCGTATCTATGTATTTCTTGAGATTTATAACGCTTAAATAGCCTATAAGGCTGGTGCGCTGTGCGGCGATGGCATATATCGTCCCTTTTTTCACATATTCTACGTTTTCCTTGATATCGTCCTGTCCTACTATTATAAGCTCGTCCAGCCCGAGCTCCTCCTTTGCCCTTGCGGCGTAGCCCGCGTTTACTGCGCCCGTGGTCAGCAAAGCCTTTATGTCCGAGTCTCTTTCGAGCATTTGCTTTATCGCTTCCACGGTGTCCGCTTCCTGTTTCTCAGCGTTTTGCTCGGTGTCCTTAAGATCGTTGGTAACAAGGTAAGCCGTATCGACGATCTCGATGCCGTAGTCGTTTGCAACGCTTTCAAATACACGGCGTATGCCAAAGCCGCTGTCTTCGGGGTCAGAGGAGGTCATTACCATTCCTACCCTCGAATTTTCCGGCACCTGCGTTACTATAGCCTGGGCGGCTTTTCTTCCTATAACGGCATAATCGCTGCCTATAAAAGCGGCGCGTTTGGAATCGGGCTCGTCGGTATCGACGGTGATAACGGGAATACCCATATCCGCGGCTTGATCGATAAGCTCCTCCATACCTTGAACTCCGCCGCGGACTATTATCCCGTCGGGCTTGTTTTCGCGGGCAAGAACGGCTTTCATATTTTCCGCAAGGTTTCCCGTCCAATTATCGAAGCTGTTCGGTCCTATGACCTCCGTTGACGTTCCCAGCTTTTCGTCCGCCTTATGCATTCCCTCTACGATAGAGGTCCAATACTCGTGCTCCTTATTTGGACACACAAATACAAAATTATACTGTCTCGGTCCTTCGCCGGCTCCGTCAGCCGAAACGGACATATACGGCGCAAAAGCGCAGCACACTGCCGTCAGGCAAAGAATAAAAGCAGTTATCGGCATTATGATTTTTTTCACGGGATCGTCCTCCTTTGCCCTTGCGGCACGGCGATTTATAAAATCGGAATTTATGTTAGTACAAATAGTACAAATTTTCGCAGTCTAATACTCTTTCCAAATACAAAGATAGACAAATGAATATGGAGTATTTGGAATTAGTATAAGGTTATAATATTATACCATAAAACTGCGGTATTTTCAAGTAATATATAATTTTTAAAGTTTCCGTCATTATTAGTCATGAAAAAAACAAAACGCGACCCGTTTCTGACGGATCGTGTTTTTTAGAGATTCTTTTACAAATGACATGGAGCTGATAATCGGATTTGAACCGATGACCTCATCCTTACCAAGGATGCGCTCTACCAACTGAGCTATATCAGCGTTTCATTGCTTGATAATTATATCACAGTTTTTAACGCTTGTCAATACCTTTTATGAATTTTTTTCCGATTTTTTGCGTTGTCCGAATCTCTGTATGACAGGCTGTATGACAGATTTTTCTTTTTAAGTTGATTTTCCTTCCAAAAAGTGATAAAATTATAAACGCATTGATATATAAAAATATGAGGTATTTTTATGCTTTTTTACGATTGCACCCTTGAAATGTTAGAGGACTATTTTTCCTCGCGAGGAGAAAATAAAGCCAAGGCTAAGATACTTTTTAAAGCCGTTTACGGAAACGGCTCGGCTCTTGATGAAATAAGCGGGCTCAGCGATAAAACAAAGAAAAGGATCGCCGAGGATTTTTCCTTTGAGCTGCCTTCCGAAGCGGTGCTTCAAGACGACGGTGAAACCGCCAAGGCTCTCTTGACCCTGTCGGACGGAAGCAGGGTCGAGACCGTACTGATGAGGCACGGCTACAACACGGGCGTTTGCGTTTCCACGCAGGTGGGCTGCTCAATGGGCTGCTTGTTCTGCCAAAGCGGGCGGCTCAAAAAAAGAAGAAATCTTACGTCGGGAGAAATAGTGTCGCAGGTGGTCTATATGTCTAAGCGCTTCGGCGAGATAGGACATATTTCCGTTATGGGTATAGGCGAGCCGCTGGATAATTTCGAAAACGTAAAGGCGTTTATGGAAACGGTGGCTTCTCCCTACGGCTTCGCCTTCGGCGGCAGGCATATAACCCTTTCTACCTGCGGTATTGCGCCGAATATAAAAAGGCTTGAGGAAATAAAATGCGGCTTTAATTTGGCGATAAGCCTGCATTCGGCGGAAAACGATATCAGAAGCGAGCTTATGCCCGTCAATAAACGCTGGGGCTTGGAGGAGCTTATCGGCGAGGTAAGAGATTACTCCCGAAAAAATAAGCAGAGGATCGCTTTTGAATATATCCTTATCGACGGAGTAAACGACAGTATAGAGCAGGCGGAAAAGCTTGCGCAGCTTATAGACGGCATAGACTGCTTCGTTAATCTGATACCGTATAACGCCGTGGAAGGCTCGGCGTACAGACGTTCGGAAAACGCGGACGGTTTTTTTGACCGTTTGAAAAAACGGGGAATAAACGCAATATTCAGACGGGAATTCGGGGGGACGATCAAGGCGGCTTGCGGACAACTCAGCGCGGAAGCGGCAAGCGCTGACAGCCTCCGATAAAAGTATCGGAAAAAACTGTTTACTTTTTCGAGTTTTTTTGGTATAATATTAAAGAATGCGGCATTATAATGGTAAAGCGGACTTGTTGTTATCGGGATTTCCCTGTGTATAATACTGTTCTCAATTAAATATTTAATTTTTAGTTGAATTTTAGATCGAGATCGGTATAATTTCACTGTCCTATGAAAAAATAGTAAAAAGGATATTGATATATCGTTACATTATTTATGAGGTGAATTTTTTATGGGAAACAAAAAAAACAAGAACAGCGAATACACCAAGCAGAGCGAGCCCGCCCGCAGCAGCGGGGAAGCCGAGGAGGCACGAAACGAGGAGACCTCCGCGGAGGGTCAGAATCAAGCTATAATCGATACGGGCATAGTCGCCACCAACGCCAAGCATTCTATCCATTGCCTTACCGTTATCGGGCAGATAGAGGGTCATTATATACTTCCTCCTCAGAACAAGACCACCAAATATGAGCATATTATCCCCTCTCTTGTGGCAATAGAGCAGGACCCCGATATAGAAGGGCTTTTGATCATTCTGAACACGGTAGGCGGGGACGTGGAGGCGGGACTTGCTATTTCCGAGCTTATAGCGGGAATGAAAAAGCCCACTGTTTCCATTGTTGTGGGCGGAGGTCACTCTATCGGGGTACCTCTGGCGGTGAGCGCCAAAAAAAGCTTCATAGTGCCATCAGCCACCATGACCATACACCCCGTAAGAATGAACGGTCTGCTTTTGGGGATACCTCAGACTTTGTCCTACTTTGACCGTATGCAGGAGCGCATTATAAACTTTGTCACCAAAAACAGCGGCATATCCGCTTCCCGTTTCAAGGAGCTTATGATGAAAAAGGATGAGCTTGTTATGGACGTTGGCTCGGTGGTGGACGGCGACACGGCGGTCAAGGAGGGGCTTATCGACAGCTTGGGAGGTCTTTCGGACGCGGTGCAGTGTCTTTACGATATGATAGAAAGCGAGGACGGCGAAAAAAGGACCGCGGGAAAGAAGAAGAGCCCGAAAAAGCAGGATAGGAAGTCAAGAAACGTAAAGAATATCGTTCCCTCGGAAATCGACGGACAAAGAGCGGTATCGCTGCTCAATATGATCTGCGGCGGCGAGCTGGTTTATGAAAACGGAAAATTCGAGCTTGCGGAAGAGTGAAAGGGGCGATGAGGTTTGTTTTATTCGATAATCGGCGAATACGATGTTTTTTTTGCGGGGGAATATCCCGAATATACGGAAAAACGCTTCGGAAACGGTATCGTCACAATGGTGAAGCGGGACGGGGTCTATACGCCTCATAGCTTTTTTTCCACCGATCCGCGGGACTATTTAAAAAAAGGCGAAAATATACCTACAGTAAAATTCTGAGCTTATCCTTTTATGGCACAGTAATTGATAATTGACAATCGATAATTGTCAATTATCAATTATCAATTTTTAGAGTTGCCCTTAAGACAAACAGGAGAAAAAATGGAATACATATCGATAATAATTCAAGGCATCATACAGGGCTTGACCGAGTTTCTTCCCATTTCAAGCTCGGGGCACCTTTCGGTGGCTCAGCACCTGCTGGGAGCGGAGGAATCCACCCTCGTTATTTCCATCGTGCTTCATTTGGGCACGCTGGTAGCGGTTTTCATCGCCTTTTGGCGCGATATTTTGGGAATGATAAAGGAATTTTTCCTTACGATAGGGGATATTTTTACGGGGAAATTCTCATGGAGCGAAATGAACGACAGCAGGCGTATGATGTTTATGGTCGTAATAGCAACGCTTCTGCTCGTCCCCGCCTATCTTGCAAAGGATTTCTTCACCTGTATGGAGGGAGACGGAGACATCATATTCGAGGGCTTTGCCTTTATGTTTACGGCAATGCTGCTGTTCCTGTCCGACGCCTGCGTAAAGGGAATGAAAACGGGAAAGGATATGAAAATACGCGACGCGGTAACGGTGGGGCTGTTTCAGTGCGCCGCGCTGTTTCCGGGCGTTTCCCGCTCGGGCTCGACTGTCACGGCAGGTCTTTTTTGCGGTCTTTCGAGAGAGACCGCGGTCAAATTTTCCTTTATACTGGGTATTCCCGCTATCTTAGGCGGCAGCGTGCTGGAGCTGAAGGACGCTTTCGTATCGGGAACGGAGCTTGATATTCCTTTGCTGGCTGTGGGCTTTGCAGTGTCTGCGGCGGTGGGAATATTGGCTATCAAGCTGGTGAGACTTGTCACAAAAAAGAATAAATTCAAATATTTCGGGATATATCTTCTGATATTGGGCTTGGCGTGTATACTGGCGGGCGCTTACGAGACCGTTACGGGAAACACGATAGGACTTTAGCGGATCTGTAAGATAAATAAAACAGCGGAGGTTTAAATGGCAGCTACACAACAGAAAAAAACAACAAAGACGGCTTCCTCACCGTCAAAGTCCGCCTCGGGCTCAAAAAAGGCGGAGGCTTTGGCGCGGAACAAGCGCCGCAGAAATATATGGTCGGTGGTGCTTTTCGCGGTGGGGCTCATGCTTATCGGTTTTGCGTTTTTCGGCAGCGTTGACGCGGAGGAGCCCAATATGTGGGATTACATACACGGATTTTTCTGCGGCGTTTTTGGCGCGGCAGTATTTCTTGTGGGTCCGATCTTTATTTATTTCGCGGTGATGATAAGTCTCGACAAAGGAAAGACCACCGCTGCATCGATGCTGATAAAAAACCTGCTGTTTATCCTGCTTTTGTGCGGAGCAATACAGATCATATTCGTGGGACGGATCGCCGCTCCCGAAACGGAGGGCTTCGGCGATATCGTTTCGGAGGTGTACAACGGAGGTACTCATTTATCGGGGGGCGGCGTTCTGTCTCTTATAGTGGCGTATCCTCTTTTGCTGCTCGGTCGGGTGGGAGCGACGATAGTCATCGTTCTTATAATCTTCGTTATCGTAATGCTGATAGCGGATATCAGTCTTATGGATTTTCTGCGGCTTGTGGCAAAGCCCTTTGTTAAATTGGGAGCTTACCTTAAAAGAAAAAGAGAGGAATACGCCGAGGAAAGCCGATACGTTCAAGAGGAGCGGGAGCTTAGAGAGGCGGAAAGAAAGGAACGCGAGCTGGACGAGGAAAAATTCAGGCGTATCGACGCCATGACAAAGGTGATGAGAGGAGAGGAAACAGGCTCCGTTCCCGAAAACGACAGACAGACAAAGGCTATTGTAAACGAGCAAAGACAGGAATCGGACGAGTATCTTGTCAAGATAGGAGCTAAGCCCGCCGTGGTGCCGCCTCGGCTTACAGACGAGGATTATGCGAAGCCCGAAGCCGAGAGCAGAACGGACGCCGCGCCCGATACGAGCGTCACGGATAAAACGGAGGGCGCGGACAACACCGCCGAAACGCAAACGTCCGCCGCCGTTGACGAAAAGGAATCGGACAAGATCGAGAAAGAGGAGACCGTACCCGAAGCCCCGACGGAGCAATCGGAGCAGACCGCTGCCGAAAACGCTGCTCCAGAAGCCGAAAGCAAGGTCGAAGAGGCTCCGAAGAGCGAGGTAAGCGAGATAGAGCAGGCTATAATAGATTACAACAAGGAGATCGAGGAAAGAAGCAGAAGAAACGGTATAGTTTTGGATTCTTCCGAGGGCGGAGAAAACGTTCAGCAGCCTGCGGACAGGCTTGCCGTTTCCGTTGAGGAATACGTTCTGCCGCCGGTCACGCTCCTGAACGAGATAAAGAAAACCGCCACCGACGAAAATATAAGCGCAGAGATAGAAAATAACGCCTCCACCCTTGTCAGCACCTTAAACAGCTTCGGCGTAAAGACTATTTTCAAGGGCGCAGTCAGAGGACCCTCGGTAACAAGATACGAGCTCCAGCCCGCGACGGGAGTGAAAATATCCAAAATAACGGGACTTGTGGACGATATTTCCCTAAACCTTGCCACGGCGGGCATACGTATCGAAGCGCCTATCCCCAATAAGGCGGCGGTGGGCATCGAGGTGCCCAACAAGGAAAAGGACACCGTGTTTATACGGGAAATGATAGACAGCGATACCTTCCGCAAATGCGAAAGCAAGTTAGGGGCGGCTCTCGGCAAAAATATCTCGGGAGACGTTATTATCTGCAACATAGCGGATATGCCCCATATTCTTATTGCGGGCACCACAGGCGCGGGTAAATCGGTTTGCGTGAACTCGATCATTATGAGTATTCTTTTCCGTTCCACTCCCGATGAGGTAAGATTGGTAATGATCGACCCCAAGGCGGTCGAATTTATGATCTATAACGGTATCGGATACCTTCTGCTTCCCGTGGTCACCGACCCGAAAAAGGCGGCGGGCGCGCTGGCGTGGGCGTGCACCGAAATGGACAAGCGTTATAACACCTTAAGCGAAAACAACGTGCGCGACATAAAGGCATACAACAAGTTAGCCGCTTCAAGAGACGATCTGGAGCCTATGCCGCAGGTGGTCATATTTATAGACGAGCTCGCCGATCTGATGATGTGCGCAAAAAACGACGTTGAAGCCAGCATATGCCGACTTGCGCAAAAGGCGAGAGCGGCGGGTATGCACCTTGTGGTAGCGACGCAGAGACCCTCGGTGGACGTTATTACGGGTCTTATCAAATCGAATATCCCCTCGAGGATAGCTCTTAAGGTAGCCTCACAGGTGGACAGCAGGACCATTATCGACGGCGCGGGAGCGGAAAAGCTTTTGGGAAAGGGCGATATGCTGTATAAATCGGTAACGATGCCCATGCCCACCCGTGTTCAAGGCTGTTGGGTGTCCGACGACGAGGTCGAGAGAGTAACGGAATTTATCAAGAACAAGTTTGCGCTTGAATACGACGAAAACGTTATGAACGAGATCGACCGCCAGGCTGAAAGAGTGGGCGGCGACGACAAAAACAAGAGCGACGCCTTTAACGGAGATTTAGACGTATCGGACGATAAATTGGACGAAGCGATAGACGTTGTTTTTGCCAACGGAGGAGCCAGCACCTCGGCGCTCCAGCGCAGATTAAACGTAGGCTACGGCAGAGCCGCCCGTCTTGTGGATATGATGGAGCAGATGGGCATTGTCGGACCCCAGGACGGAAACAAGCCCCGCCAGCTCTTGATGTCCAAGGAAAGCTGGTATGAAAGGAAGCTGAACAGGCAGGACTGAGCATATTATGAAAAGTGACCTAAATCTGAACAAGCACAGGAAAAGCACGGGCAAAGCCATAAGGAGAGCGGCTTCCTACGCAGGCTCGGTAACGGCTTCGCCCTCCAAAAAAACCGTCCGCGGCGTTATTATCCTTCTCGTTCTTTTATTCGCGCTGTTTTTTACCCTCAACGATATGTTTTTCAATATCGAGGGCATGCCTACATGGGAGGACTTATACAAGGGAGCGGGGCTTACGGAGGATATCCCTCTTGCACAGGGCGATGTTTCCGTTCATTTTGCGGACGTGGGACAGGGCGACTGCGAGCTTATCAGGACCGCCTCCAAAGCCGTGCTCATAGACTGCGGAGAAAAGCAGTATTTCTCGGACGTCATAGCCTATATAAAGTCGCAGGATATAAAGCGGCTCGATTATGTCGTAGTCACTCACCCTCATTCCGATCATATGGGAGGCATGAGCTATATCCTGGACGAATTTGAGGTAGGCGTTCTTATAATGCCCAAGGTAAAAAAGTCCGTCACGCCCACAACAGGAGCTTATACCAGGCTTCTTAAGGCTGTTTCGGATAACGGCGTAAGCATGGAGTACGCAAGAGCGGGGGCGGAATATCTGCTTGACGACGCGGTAATGACCTTGCTTTCTCCCGTTGAGGATTACGACGATCTGAACAATTATTCGGTCGCGGTGAAGCTGACCCATGGCGAAAACTCGTTTTTGTTTACGGGAGATATCGAAAAGAAAGCGGAATCGGATATTTTGGAGTCGGGCGCGAACGTTTCGGCGGACGTGCTCAAGATAGCTCACCACGGAAGCTCCACCTCCAGCGGAAAAAGCTTTTTAAAGGCGGTCAGCCCCTCCTACGCCGTTATCGAGGTGGGCTCTCCCAACGATTACGGTCACCCTCATAACGAAACCGTTGAACAGCTTGAAAAAATGGATATAAAGATATACCGTACCGATATACACGGAAATATCGTTTTTATAAGCAGCGGAAGCGAGCTTGAGATATTTACGGAGAACGAAATGAAGTAATTGTTGACAAGGGGGGATCGGAATGCTTATTATCGACCGTTTTGAGGAAGGCTTCGCCGTCGTGGAGGATACCGAAAGCGAAAATATGTCGAATATCGATAAGAGCCTTATCGAGGAGACGGCAAAGGAGGGCGACGTTATTTATTTCGACGGCTTGGGCTACAAAACCGACAAGGAAGCGACAGATCGGCGCAGGGAAGAGGTGCTGGAGCTTTTAAGGTCGTTAAAAGGGCTGTAAAAAATTGACAATTGTCAATTATTATAACAAAAAAACGACCCGTTTTCGACAGGTCGTTTTTTACAGCCCCTATTTATAGGCTTCTATTTTATCTTGTACCTAAATCCGCAAAACTCAAACCCAAAAAGAAAAGCGAGCAATCAAATTGTTC
>JAMPHV010000046.1 GCA_023663265.1 Bacteroides sp. | reverse complement strand
CCGCCCCTCCTTTGGTGTCACCTTAAGCCCCGCGGGAGGCGCGCTGCTCTCGCTTTCGAGAATAATAAAACATCACATAATATGCAATATTAAGAATTAGTAAATCGGTACTTTATATAAAAGTTAAGCATTATCTCAAGCGCAGTCAAAAAAATAGTATATCCGGTTTAGAAATTTTGGGGAAACTTAAAATTTTCAACGTCTTTACATTTTCGACAAAATATGATATACTATAAGCAAATGTGCTTTTTATTTCGTTTTATGCAATCTTAAATTATTTTCAATAATAAGAGCGCAGCTTCACAGGATACGGCTTTTCGCCGACTCCGCGGGAAAGCGGGGGTGAAGACAGGCTCGGAACGAAAGGAATACATTCAATGAAGGTAAGAAAAGCGGTTATTTTAGCGGCGGGCTTCGGTACCAGAGTTCTGCCCGCTACAAAATCAATGCCGAAGGAAATGCTTACGATCGTGGACAAGCCCGCTATCCAGTATATCGTCGAGGAAGTATCGAGGGCGGGGATAAAAGACGTTCTGATAGTTATAAGCCGCGGCAAAACGGTGGTGGAGGATCACTTTGACCGTTCGCCCGAGCTGGAAAGGCAGCTTTTGGCTTCCGAAAAAAAGGAATTTTACGACGAGGTGGTCAGAATCCCGCAGCTTGCGAGAATACAGTTTGTGCGCCAGCAGGAAATGAAAGGCACAGGCGACGCCGTAATGGCGGCAAGGAGCTTTGTCGGAAACGAGCCCTTTGTCGTGCTCTACGGCGACGACGTTATAATAGGCGACGACCCCGCTACCGCGCAGGTGTGCCGCGCCTATGAGGAATACGGGAAAGGCTCCGTCGCTATAAAGGAGGTGCCCGACGAGCTGGTCATGAAGTATTCGAGCCTTAAGGTCAAGCTTAAAAGGGACAACGTTTACGAGGTGTCCGATATGATAGAAAAGCCGAGCGCCGATCAAATGTTTTCCAATTTTGCGATCCTGGGGAGATGTGTTTTGCCTCCCGAAATTTTTAATATTCTCGAGAGTCTTCCCACAGGCGCAAACGGGGAGTATCAGCTTACCGACGCCATGAAAGAGCTCGCTGTGACGGAGGGCATGACGGGAGTTGATTTTACGGGAGTAAGGTACGATATGGGAAATAAGCTGGGTATGCTTAAGGCGGTCGTTGAGGTGGGTCTGAAGCACCCCGAGGTCGGCGGCGGCTTTAGGGAGTATCTTAAGGAAATTTCCTCTGCTCTTTGAGCCGATCGGCGGCAATTATGGCTAATTGGAATTTATGGCACGGCTGTCACAAATACAGCGAGGGCTGCAAAAACTGCTACGTATACCGTATAGATAATTCTCACGGCAGGGAGGACAGCTTTATCGTGCGGAAAAATTCGGATTTTGACCGCCCGCTGAAAAAGGACAGACACGGAGAGTATAAGCTGAAGCCCGAAAACGGTGTTGTCTTCACCTGTATGACCAGCGACTTTTTTATCGAGGACGCGGATTATTGGCGGGAGGATGCATGGAAAATAATAAAGACCCGCGCGGATCTTAATTTTTGTATTGTGACCAAGCGGATAAAAGAAGCGGAAAAAAGATTCCCCGCGGATTGGGGCGACGGCTACGACAACGTGACCGTTGCCTGCACCATGGAGAATCAAAGAGCGGTGGAGGAGCGTCTGCCGATATTTAAGGAGCTCCCCATAAAGCGCAGGGTCATTTTTTGCGCTCCGCTATTGGAAAGCATACGGCTTTTCGGCAGACTCGGCGGGATAGACGAGGTAAGCGTGGGCGGCGAAAGCGGAGATAACGCGCGCCCCTGTAAATGGGAATGGGTGGAAGGTATTTTCGAGGCGTGCCGCAGCGAAAACGTGCCCTTTCACTTTCATCAGCTCGGCTCCAATTTCATAAAGGACGGAAAAGCGTATCATCTGCCCCACAGAAAGCAGTTCGGACAGGCTGAAAAGGCTCAGAGACTGCTGGAAGAAAAATACGCGGAGCAATAATCTCAGAAAAGGCGGTGAAAACTTGGAGATCAACGGAATCACTAAGGAAGAATTAAACGAGTTATCCGATATAGACAGCTTTAAAAGATGGCAGAGGGTAGAGCGCTATTTCCCCGAGACGCGTTATATACCCGACGGCGGAAAAATTAAAACGGGGGTAATCTCCATCCCTCCGAGAAGACAGGCTGCGGAATCGCCCTACAGACGGCTTTATTCGGTGACGGCGGGCAGCAAGACGCTGCTGCTGATGACGGACGATATACGGTTTTTTGACAGAGAGGTGGAGAACGCGGCGTTTGCCGACCGCGCCTTTAACGAGGGCGGCGTTTATGTTTCCTACCCCGTGGAGGTCGGTCCCTACGCCGACGAAACAAGAGTATACGGGCTTTATAATTTCTTTACGGGGGAAAATCTGGCGAGACGTCTGCCCACACTTTACGTGCCGCAGCAGCACGAGCTGGGGATAGAGGCGGGGAAGCAGCTTAAAAAGCTCCATGCCCTTTCGCCCTCGGGAGACGAAAATATCAAGGATCGCGACGATATTTTCATACTCCTTACCAAGCTCGAGGAAAAGGGAATAAAATACGCGGGCTTCAAGGAAGCCTCCGAATATTTGAAAAAACACGCCGATATTGTAAAAAACCGTCCCGTAAGGGCACTGCACGGAGATTTTTCGGCGAACACCCTGTTTCTCGACAAGGGGCTCAACGTAGGTATGTTTCCTTTTACCGTCCCCAATTGGGGCGATCCGATAAAGGACCTTACCTCCTTGCAGGACGGGTACAGTCTTCCCTTTATAAAGGGCGTGTTCAAGGGAATGTTCGACGGAGCTCCCCCCTCCGATTTCTTTGAGCTTCTGGCGTTTTACAGCACCGAAAGGGCGCTTTCGGATATCGAGCTTTCCGAAAACGACGAGGAGAGAGCGATATCGATTCTCCGCGCTCAGAAAATAGCCTCCGATCTGGAGAATTATCAAAGCATCATACCGATATGGTATTAAAACGTATAATAAACTAAAGAAAGCCGAAAGCGAAAAAATATGAGAAATATTATATTGATAGGCATGCCCGCCTGCGGCAAAAGCACGGTAGGCGTGCTGCTGGCAAAAACCCTCGGTACCGGATTTATCGATACCGACCTTATTATTCAGGTCAGACAAAAAAACACCTTGCAGCGGCTTATAGACATTAACGGTCTTGAAAAATTCAAGGAATTTGAAAACGAAGCGCTGATGTCAGTGAGCGACGAGGCGGACACCGTTATCGCCACAGGCGGCAGCGCGGTGTTCTGCGAAAAGGGAATGCGACATCTTAAGCGCAACGGGGTATGCATTTACCTCGATCTGCCTCTTTACGATTTGCAGCTAAGGCTTTCAAACATCAAGACGAGAGGGATAGCCTGCCGCAGAGGAGAGGGCTTGGCGGAAATATTCGCGGAAAGAGAGGCGCTCTATAATAAATACGCGGATATAAAGGTGGACTGCGCCGACCGAAGCTGCGAGCAGATAGTCGAAAAAATCGGAGCCATGGTGAATATGAAAAACAATATGGGGTAAGATGGTTCCGATATAACGCAGATGCCGCATAAGCGTTCAAGACAGGCTCTTAGATCGAGGTGAAGTCGGTGAATTTAAATATTGTTGCTGTTTCCACGGAAGCAATTATTTTTTTATCCTATATTCTGATCTGCGCAGCGCTGTTTAAGCGGCGGTTATCTCTGCGCGCCGCCGCGGCGGCGTTCTGCGCGGGGTTCGCCGTTATAGCGGGAGCGCAGGCGGCGATCATCCTGCTCGGCGAGGAAATGTTGGCGCTTACGCTGCTGCCGCTGACGGCGTATCTGCCGTTTTCGGTGCTGTTGTACTTCCTGTCGGAGGGAGGGCTTTTCGAGACGGCGGCTGTCTGCTCCATGGGAATGTTGAACGTGTTGATCTTGAAGTCGCTGTACAAAATATTGCTCTACGCGGTCACCAATGTGAGCATTTATGTGCTGCCGAACGTTTCGGAGGCTGCGGTCGGCGCCGCGGAGCTGACCGCGGCTATACCGGCGGTCGTCGCCGCAGCGGCAGCGGGTATAGCGTTTGTTGCCATTCGCTTTATCGTAAAGCCCTTCCGCTTTTGCATAGCGGAGAGCGGCTATAATCATCTTTTGCCGATAATACCCGTTATATCGGTTTTCCTGCTGCTGTTTTATTTTTTGAACAGCACCACGGACGTTTTTATTCTGATACTCACAATGTGCATCGCGCTGTCTATTTTTCTGATCCTCGCAAAGCTGCTGCTGTCGGCGGCGGAGCTTATGGAGAGCAGGCGCTCCGAGAAAAGAATGTCGGAATACATAGATATGCAAAGGCGCGATTATGACAGAGTAATGCGCAAAATGGAATCGGGGCGGGAGTACCGCCACGATATGAGACATCACCTTGCGATGATCGAGGGGCTTGCCAAGCAGGGAAGCTGCGGCGAGATAATCGAGTACGCGGGAAAGCTGAACGGCAGACTGAACAGTCTCGAAAGCGTTAATTACTGCAAATGCCCCGAGGTAAACGCGGTGCTGTCGGAATACATTACCCGCGCGGAGGACGCGGGGTGCAGCGTTGCTCAAAGCATTGCGCTGCCCGAAAAACTGCCCTTTGAGGAAAGCGACGTGTGCATCGTGCTGGCAAATTCCATAGAAAACGCCATCAACGCCTGCTTGGAGCTGCCCGATCGCTATATCAACATCTCTGTGGAGTGTACGGACGGTCACAGGCTGTTCGTTTCGGTGATCAATCCCTGTAGGGAGCCGATAGTGTTCGACGAAAACGGGCTTCCCTCCGCCGAGCCGTCGGAGGAGCACGGCATAGGACTGCGCTCGGTCAAGCGTGTTGCGGAAAAGTACAACGGTTTTCTGCGCTGTAAGGTCGAAAACGGAGAGTTTGTGTTCCGCACGGCGCTGTTTTATGAGGAAAGCAGCGCAGAGGGCGAGAGCAAAGGCTCACAGCACGACGGCGCCTTAAAAAGGGCGGCGACATCGCTGCTGGGCTTCGGTATAGGAGCGATCCTTGTGCTGAATATAATGCCCTCCGCCGCCGAGGCGGCTTCCTCCCTGCTTTCGGTGAATATCCGCACGGTAAGGAGCCTTGCTCTCGGCTGGGGAGACAGCGGTCTGAACATTGAAAGCCCCGAATTTGGCGGAGACGGCGCGGAGGAATTGAACGCCGCCGTAAAAAATTACACGGACGAGGCGCGGGAAAAATTTATGTGGTATTTCAACCGCAGATATAACGGCTATGCGGCTGAGGATATGCGCTACACCGTTATCCGAGACGACGAGAGATATTTTGTTTCGCAGTTTTGCGCAACGATAAACGCGGGCGGCTCGATGGATTTCAACCGCTGGATAGTTTTTGACAAGGACGGAGAAAAGGTGTTGGAGCTTTCGGATATGTTTGAAGAGGGTGCCGATTATACAGCCGTCTTAAGCGCCGAAATACTCGGACAAATGACATACAAAAACGAGAACGAGGGCGCGGGCTTCTTTATCGAGGGCAGCGACGCCTTTACCGAAATAAAAGAGGACGCGAATTTTTATATAGACGCCTTTGACCGCCTTGTCATCGTTTTCGATGAATACGAGGTTGCGCCCGGATTTATGGGCTGTCCCGAATTTATTATCCCCGATAATATCATGGAAGAGATTGCGAGGTGAACCTATTGATCGAGATAGCGCTGTGCGACGACTCCGCCGAGGATATTTCCGCCCTTAACACGCTTGCGGAACGGTTCGCGGCCGAGCATGCGGAGCTTCCTATAAGACTTAGCTCCTTCGGCTCCTCGGGGGAGCTTTTGGAGCGTTTGGAAAAGAGCGGCGGGTTCGATCTGTACATACTCGACGTGGTAATGCCCGATGTGACGGGTATAGAGCTTGCCGAGACGATACGGAGCCGAGGCGAACGCGCGGAGATCGTGTTTCTGACCTGTTCAAGAGAATACGCACTGGACGCGTTTTCGGTGCATGCATCGGGATATATGCTGAAGCCCGTCAGCAAGCCGAGCTTTGACCGCGAGCTGCTTCGCGCCGTCGGGAGACTTGCCCCCGAGAAAAGCGCGGCGATCAATGTTAAAACCAGGGACGGCATACGCAGAGTGCAGCTTGACGGTATCGTTATGATCGAAAGCTTTAATCATATCCGCGCGGTGACTATGTCGGACGGAAGCACGGTTGAGACCTCCGCCACGCTTGCGGAGCTGTACGAGCAGCTTGGCGGGTGCGAAAGCTTTTATATGCCCCACCGCGCGTATATCGTGAATCTCGATTACTCGATGGGGATAAGCCGCTACGAGCTACACATGCTCGGAAACCGCCGCATACCTATACCGAGAAAGCAGTTCACATCGGTTTACGAGACGTTCTCCAACTACTTTTTTAAGTTGTGACAGGGCTTCGAAGTTTTTTCGGAAAAATTTTCCCCTTTTATTGCAATTTGCACCGTTTTATGCTATACTTATAAACAGAAGCGCCGTTCGCTTCCGAAAATCCAATCCGAAAGAAGGCAGGAACAGAATGAAAGCAGACCCGTGCGGGCAACGCTTACGCATATGTAAATTTTTAACAGCACGGGAGGAGATTCTGTGACGCGATTCTCCCGCGCGAAAGGAGAATCGATGCTTAAATACTACAAGACCGAGGGCAGCGCCATTGTCGAGATAAAGACTATGGAGGCGGGCTGTTGGGTGTCTGCGGTAGCTCCCACCGAGTCGGAAATTTCCCTTTTGGAAACCGAGCTGGGCGTGGACCGCGACTTTATCCGTTCGGCGCTGGACGAGGAGGAGACCTCCCGTATCGAAAACGAGGAGGGGCAGACCCTTATAGTGCTGGACTATCCCGTTTCGGAGAAGCCCGAGCCGAAGCGCGAGGGAAAAAAACGCTCCCGAGGGCGCGGCGAGGACGACGACGCCATTACTTATTACACTACCCCCATGAGCATTATACTGACCTTAAGCAACGTTATCACGGTCAGCCTTAAGGACAACCCCATTGTGGACGATTTTGCCAACAACGTGGTAAAAAATGTCAAGACCCAATTCAAGACCCGCTTTATTTTTTCCATTATGCTGAGGATCGCGGGCAGATATCTGCAATACCTTAAGCAGATCGACAAGATCAGCAATTATGTTGAAAAGCAGCTTCACAAATCCATGAAAAACAAGGAGCTGATACAGCTTTTGGGGCTGGAAAAATCGCTGGTTTATTTTTCCACCTCGCTGAAATCCACCGAGACGGTACTGGAAAAGGTGCTCAGAGGGCGAGTTATAAAGCTTTACGAGGAAGACCAGGACCTGCTGGAGGACGTACTTATCGAGGTCAAGCAGGCTATCGAAATGAGCAATATCTATACAAATATCCTGTCAAGCACCATGGAGACCTGCGGGAGCCTTATTTCAAACAATTTGAATATAGTTATGAAGGTGCTTACCATTATTACCATTGTAATGGAGGTACCCAACATAGTTTTCAGCTTTTACGGAATGAACGTGGAGGGGCTGCCCTACACGGAGAACGTTTATTTCCCCATTGGGATAGCCTTGGCACTGGCGGTATTGGCGGGGATTGTACTTTCAAAGAGCAAATTCTATAAATAGCGAAATGATACGACGGTCGGCTCTTTTTTTTACAAAAAAATTAAAATTCGGTATTGACAAACCCTTGCTGATGTGGTATACTTATACTACCTCAATAGGGGCTTATTTTTTTGTGCAAAAAATAAGAATCTGTAAGAGGGAGGCTTAAGTTCGAGCAAAGCGAACAATATAATAGGAGGTGCCGAAATGGCCGGATCAAGAGTTAAAATCACTTTGGCTTGCACGGAGTGTAAGCAGCGCAACTACATTACCAAGAAAAACAAAAAGAATAACCCCGACAGAATCGAAATGAGCAAATACTGCAAATTCTGCCGCAAGCACACACCCCATAAGGAAACCAAGTAAAAAGGAGGACCTGCAATGGCAAACGAGCTTGATAAAAGCGCTCAGAAAGCAGCGGACAAGGAAAAAAAGGCTAAGCAGCTCGCCGCAATGAAGGCTGCCGCAGCTAAAAAGCCCAAGAAGTCTCCCATAAAGTACTTCAAAGAGGTTAGGTCCGAATTTAAGAAGGTTTCATGGCCTTCCAGAAAGCAGGTTTTCAATAATACCGTGGTCGTATTGACAACTATTGTCGTGTCGGGCGTGGCGATATGGGCAATTGACTCGTTGTTCATGTTTGTATGGAAAACAATGCTTAGTATGTGATCAAAAAGGGGATAACCGATGTCAGAAGCTAAATGGTATATTTTACACACGTTTTCGGGCTATGAAAAAAAGGTCGCCGACAACATCAGAAAGGTAGTTGAAAACAGAAATCTTCAGCACCTTATCGAGGAGGTCATGGTTCCCACCGAAACAATAACGGAGGAGCACGAGGGCAAGACCAAGAGCTACGAAAGCAAGATTTATCCCAGTTACGTTTATGTGAAAATGGTAATGACCGATGAATCGTGGTATATCTGCCGCAACACAAGAGGCTGCACGGGCTTTGTCGGTCCCGGCTCAAAGCCGATACCCCTTACAGACGAGGAAGTCGCAAATCTCGGAGTTGTCAGGAAGCCCGCCGAGATCGCCGTCGCCGTGGGAGACCTGGTCACCATAGTTTCGGGGAATTTGGACGGACTGGAGGGCACTGTCGCAGAGATTGACGAAGCCGCGGGAACAGCGGTGGTAACGGTTTCGATGTTCGGCAGGGAAACGCCCACCACTCTTGACTTAACATCAATTCAGAAGATCAATTAAAAGTTCTTTAAGTTTTTGGAGGTAAAATTAAAATGGCTCAGAAAGTAGTCGGATTTATTAAATTGCAAATCGCAGCGGGCAAAGCTACTCCCGCTCCCCCCGTTGGTCCCGCGCTCGGTCAGCACGGCGTTAACATCGCCGCGTTCACCAAGGAATTTAACGAGCGCACAAAGGCTGATATGGGGCTTATCATTCCTGTCGTTATCACCGTATATTCGGACAGAAGTTTTTCATTTATTACAAAAACGCCCCCTGCGGCGGTTTTGATCAAGAAAGCCTGCGGTATCGAGACCGCGTCGGGCACGCCCAACAAGACCAAGGTCGCCAAGATAACCAAGGCGCAGGTCCAGCAGATCGCGGAAACCAAGATGAGAGACCTTAACGCCGCAACGCTTGAAGCGGCAATGTCCATGATCGCAGGCACCTGCCGTTCTATGGGCGTAGAAGTAGTTGACTAAAAAAATTGACGGTGGGAGGTTTCTGTAACCGATTGACCACAAGGAGGATAATAAATGAAACACGGTAAAAAATATATCGAAAGCGCAAAGCTTATTGAATCCACAAAGTATTATGAAGCAAACGAGGCCCTCGGTCTGGTTTGTCAGACCGCAAAGGCAAAGTTTGACGAAACGGTTGAGATACACATCAGACTCGGCGTTGACTCCCGTCACGCGGATCAGCAGGTAAGAGGCGCGGTAGTTCTTCCCAACGGCACGGGTAAGACCGTCAGAGCTCTTGTATTCGCCAAGGGCGAAAAGATCAAGGAGGCGGAAGAAGCAGGCGCGGATCACATTGCCGACGACGATACCGTTAAGAGGATACAGGACGGCTGGATGGACTTCGACGTAGTTATCGCTACTCCCGATATGATGGGCGTTGTCGGCCGTCTCGGTAAGGTTCTCGGTCCCCGCGGTCTGATGCCTAACCCCAAGGCGGGCACCGTTACTCCCGACGTCGCTAAGGCGGTCCAGGAGGCTAAGGCAGGTAAGATCGAATACCGTCTCGACAAGGCGAACATCATTCACTGCCCCATCGGCAAGGCTTCCTTCGGCAGCGCGAAGCTTGAGGAAAACCTTGACGCGCTGATGAGCGCGGTGGTAAAGGCTAAGCCCGCCGCCGCAAAGGGCACTTACATTAAATCCTGCACGGTTTCCTCCACCATGGGACCCGGCGTTAAGGTAAGCACTGTCAAGTACGGCGCGTAATCGTAATAGTGCGGATAATAATAAAAAAATCACGCTTTTCGGAGGCGTGATTTTTTGCATTTCCCTATTGACAAAATCATTTTTTTCTGCTATAATAATTCTGCTGTTCTAAAGACAGCAGGTCGCTTTGTGCGCTAACGGCTGTTCGCCGCCTGCCGAGGAATGGGAAGTAATAAAGCTTGTTACGTCCTTTTCCTGTGTGAAAAGGACTTTTTATTCGGGGTATTCGCCCTGTCCCTTTTTAGTACAGCAAGACTAAAACAGGAGGTAAAATCATGCCAAGTCAGAAGGTACTGGAATCAAAGCAGCAGTTTGTCAATGAGCTTGCGGACAAGCTTAAAAGCTCCGCCTGCGGAGTTATCGTTGACTATAAGGGAATCAATGTTGCCGATGATACCATACTCAGAAAAAGTCTTCGCGAGGCGGGCGTTGATTACTTTGTAGTAAAGAACACCCTGTTGAAGAGAGCTGCCGAGCAGGCGGGCATCGAGGGTTTGGACGCTCATCTTGAGGGAACCACCGCTCTCGCTCTTTCCAAGGAAGACATCATTATCGCCCCCAAGCTGCTTTATAAGCAGGTCGAGGCGTCAAAGGGAGCTTATTCCATCAAGGTAGGCTTTATCGACGGTAAGACTATTACCGCGGAGGAGGTCACCGAGTACGCTAAGCTGCCCGACAAGGAAACCCTTATCGCAAAATTCCTTTTCGTTCTTCAGTCTCCCATTCAGAAGCTTGCCATTGCCGCAAGCGAGATCGCGAAGAAAAAGGAAGCGGAAGAAGAAACCGTCGCTTGATCACGGCGGCGTAACACAAAATTTAATTTACGGAGGAACATAAAAATGGCTTCAGAGAAAGTTTTGAATTTAGTTGAGGAAGTTAAGACTCTTAGCGTTCTTGAGCTTAACGATCTTGTAAAGGCGCTTGAGGAAGAGTTCGGCGTATCCGCAGCCGCTATGGCTGTTGCCGCTCCCGCAGGCGGCGCTGCCGCTGCGGCGGAGGAGAAGACCGAGTTTGACGTAGTTCTTGCAAGCTTCGGCGAGTCTAAGATGAACGTTATCAAGGCTGTTAAGGACATTTGCGGTCTCGGCCTTAAGGAGGCTAAGGAGCTTGTTGAGGCTGCTCCTAAGACCCTTAAGGAGGGCGTTGCCAAGGCAGAGGCTGACGAGCTTAAGGCTAAGCTCGAGGAAGCCGGCGCTAAGGTTGAGCTTAAGTAATTTTTAAAATAATACTAATTCCAAATACTCCATATTCATTTGTCTATCTTTGTATTTGGAAAGAGTATAAGGTACTGTAAAAAACGACCTGTCGGAGACGGGTCGTTTTTTGTTATAATTTAGGTTTCCCCAAAATCAAAGCAGGAAATTTTGAAGTTTTGAGATAGTTTTTTACAGCCCTTTTTATTGCTTCAGCTTTCTCAT
Organism: Bacteroides sp.; assembly: GCA_023663265.1. Classification (GTDB taxonomy): domain Bacteria; phylum Bacillota; class Clostridia; order Oscillospirales; family Ruminococcaceae; genus Ruminiclostridium_E. The sequence goes on along the minus strand of JAMPHV010000046.1, from coordinate 6,657 downwards.
CTTCTCCTCCGCCTTTTCCAGCTTAGCCCTCTCGCTTTCGATCTGTTCCTTGGGGGCTTTAGCCAAAAATCCGGGGTTGTTGAGCTTTTTGCTGAGGAAATCTATGTCCTTCTGTACCGACTTGATCTCCTTTTCTATCCTTGCCGCTTCCTTTTCCGCGTCTACCAGCTCGTCTCTCGGCATAAACAGCCTTGCGGCGGAGGTAACGGCGGTCATCTTGCCTTCGGCGCTGTCCGACTTTTCCTTTACCTCCACCGAGGAAGCCCCCGCAAGGCGGATAAAGAACACGGAGCAGGACTTAAACAGCTCGGTCTCCTTTGTTTCTATCTCAAGGGACGCCTTTTTGGAGGGGGGAACGTTCAGCTCGCTCCTCTGAACGCGCAGCGCCTTGATCGCGTCAACGATCTTTCCGAAATTCTCCTGCTCCGCAGGGAAGCAGAGACTTTCATTATATCTGCACCATTCGGATATCATAATGCTTTCGGGCTGATTCCCGATCGGCATGGACTGCCATATTTCCTCCGTAATATAAGGCATAAACGGATGCAGCAGCTTCAACAGACCCGCCATAACGTAAACAAGAACGTTCTGCGCCGCTGCTGCCGTTGCTCCGCCCTCGGCGATCCTCGGCTTGGTGAGCTCAATGTACCAGTCGCAGTAGATATCCCAAATAAAGTCATACACCTTTCCGCAGGCGATGCCGAACTCATAGGCGTCTATGTTGCAGGTAACGTCCTTTACCAGCTCGTTGTATAGGGACAAAAGCCACTTATCCTCAATTGGGAGCTCCTCGGGGAGCACCGCCTCGGTCATGTCCTCGGGAAGATTCATCAGAATATAACGTGAAGCGTTCCAAAGCTTGTTGGCAAAATTCCTGCTGTTGTTGAGCTTCGCCTCCGACCAGCGCATATCGTTTCCGGGGGCGTTGCCCGTGATAAGCGTGAGCCTCAGGGCGTCCGCACCGTACTGATCTATTATTTCCAGCGGATCGACGCCGTTGCCCAAGGATTTGGACATTTTCCTGCCCTGACCGTCACGCAGAAGACCGTGAATATAAACGTCCGTAAACGGCTTTTGCCCCGTATAGTGCAAGCCGCTGAATATCATTCTCGATACCCAGAACGGAATTATATCGTAGCCCGTAACAAGCGTGTTGGTGGGATAAAAATACTTGTAATCCTCGGTCTCCTCGGGCCAGCCCAAAGTGGAAAAAGGCCAAAGCGCGGAGCTGAACCAGGTGTCGAGAGTGTCGCCGTCCTGCACCATCGGCGCACCGCACTTGGGGCACTTGTCGGGGGCGGAGGCGGAGATCGTCTCGTGACCGCATTCCTTGTCGGTGCAGTAATAAGCGGGGATCCTGTGCCCCCACCAAAGCTGCCTTGAAATGCACCAGTCCCTTATATTTTCCATCCAATGAAGATAACCGTTTTCAAAACGCTTGGGGATATACCTCAGCTCGCCCGATCTGACAACGTCAATGGCGGGCTGAGCCAGTTCTTTCATGGAAACGAACCACTGCTTTGAGCAGCGGGGCTCTACCACGGTATGGCAGCGCTGACAGGTGCCTACGTTATGAACGTGCTCTTCCACCTTAACAAGCAGTCCCAGCGCCTCAAGATCGGACACCATAGCCTTTCTTGCCTCGTATCTGTCCATACCGCCGTATTTTCCGCCTTTTTCGTTGATAGTGGCGTCCTCGTTCATTACGTTTATTATTTCAAGCCCGTGGCGAAGCCCCACCTCATAGTCGTTGGGGTCGTGAGCGGGGGTGATCTTTACAACGCCCGTGCCGAATTCCATATCAACGTATTCGTCGGCAATTACGGGAATTTCCTTGTTGACCAAGGGCAGGATCACCTTCTTGCCTACTATGTCCTTGTACCGCTCGTCGTTGGGATTTACCGCCACCGCCGTATCACCCAGCAGGGTCTCGGGTCGGGTGGTGGCTATCTCCACAAAGCCGCTGCCGTCCGCCAAGGGATAATTGATATGCCAAAAATGACCCGACTGCTCCTCGTATTCACATTCGATATCGCTTATGCTGGTCTTACAGTTGGGGCACCAGTTGATTATCCTTTCGCCGTGGTAGATAAGCCCCTCGTTATAAAGGTCTATGAACACCTTTTGGACCGCCTTGGAGCAGCCCTCGTCCAACGTAAAGCGAAGTCTGTCCCAGTCGCAGGAGCAGCCTAATTTTGTAAGCTGTTGGCATATTCTTCCCGCATACTTGTCCTTCCAATCCCACGCTCTTTCAAGAAAGCCATCTCTTCCCACATCGTCCTTGGAAAGTCCCTCCTCCTTCATCGCCGCGACGATTTTTGCCTCGGTGGCAATTGAAGCGTGATCCGTACCGGGAAGCCACAGGGTGCAGAAGCCCTGCATTCTCTTATACCTTATGATGATATCCTGAAAGGTCTCGTCAAGGGCGTGCCCCATATGAAGCTGTCCCGTAATGTTCGGCGGGGGAATAACTATCGTAAAGGGCGTCTTGCTTTTGTCTATCTCGGCGTGGAAATACTTTTTCTCCAGCCACGTCCGATATATCCTATCCTCAAAATCCTTCGGAGAATAGGTCTTTGCCAGTTCCTTCTTCATTTTTGCTTATGTCCTTTCTTTTTTTGCTCGGTTCTGTCAATCAAATCGTGTAGGTGCCGTCGTCGCCCATGGCTTCAAAATGTCGGCGGTACCGCTTCGGAATCCTTATGTCCGAAAAATAGCCTATCTCCGACAAAACGCCCGATATGGCGGCAAAGCCGTCGTTATAAAAGCGAATGATCCTCTTTTGCCTGTCTCTTATCCCCTTATAATCGGAGGGGCAGACAAAGGTCCATTCGGCAGATTCGGCGTCTGCAACTATGCGGTAGCATTTATCCATATATTTCGGGTCTATGTTGAAGTGAGCCAACAGAATATGATGTTCAAAGCTGTCGTCAAGCAGCGATATCAGCACGGGCTCGCCGCCGTCAAAGGGTATTGCGATAATAAGAGGCTCCTTTTTCGCTATATGCAGGTCCACCGTTTCATCATCGGGATATTTTTTATATGTCATGTCTTATCCTTTCACCCGTCCACCAAAATAGTTCTGTTATTTGTAAAAACAACCATTCCGGGCTTAGCCCCGTTGGGCTTTTTAACATACCTGACCTTGGTATAGTCAACGGGTATCTTCGTCTGCCCCTTTGCCTTCGAGTTTGAAGCGGCGATATGCGCGGCCTCCTCAATGGTGGTTTCGGGAATCTCCCTGCCCTTGGCGAAAACAATAACGTGAGCTCCCGGTATATCCTTGGTGTGGAGCCACAGGTCCTCTCCCCTCGCGGTTTTGAGCGTGAGCCTGTCGTTCTGTAAATTATTTCTTCCCACCCATATGTCAAAGCCGTCCTTTGACCTGAGCTTAATGGGCTGCAAGGGCTTGACCGACTTGTCGGAGGTCTTGTTTTTGCCTTTTTTGAGATACCCCTCCCCCGACAGCTCCAGCCGTATTTCCTGCAATTCCGCATCGGTCTGCGCTCTTGCCGCCGCGTCGAAAACGCTGTCCAAATAGATCAGCTCCTGTTTTTCCCGTTCGATAAGACGGGTCAGCATTTTTTCTGCGGTGTCGAGCTTTTTGTATTCGTTATAGCACCTCTGCGCGTTTTGAGAGGGAGTGAGCCTTACGTCGAGCTTTATGGTCTCGGGCTTTCCCGTGATATAATTTTCTACCGTTATTTCATTCATTCCCTTTTCCATACGGTAGATATTGGCGGAAAGCAGATCGCCGCGGACTCGGAATACCTCCCGTTCTCCGCAGGCGGCAAGCTCGCTCTTTTGAAGCTCTATTTTTTTCGCCGTTCTGTTATATACCGATAAGATCGATCTCAAAAGATCGCCCGAGCGCTGCTTCATGCGCTCCGCCTGCGCCCTCCCGGAAAAAAAGCCGTCCAACAGCTTGGAGGGGGAATCAAACTCCCTTTGCACCATCGCCGCGCCGTACTGCTCGGTGGGTATAAAGGTAAAATCGATCGGCTTTCCGTTTTTATCGAATATCGTAACAAATTTCGCGCCCTCTCCCGAAAGAGCCTTTCCGAGCCTGTTCAAAAAAAATCCGAATCTTTGAAAGCGTTCCTTTTCCGAAAGACAGCCGCAGACCGCGTCGATATCCCGAGAGGTATAAAACGCCCATTCTCTGCACAAAACGGGGCTTACCCCCTCAAACACCTTTATGAGCGCTTTTTCCAGCTTATGCTCGGGGAACCGAAGCAATCTTTCCCTCGCCTCCTCGGCGGAGCAAAAGCGCAGGTCGAGCCTGTCCTCTTTGGGCGGAGCCTCGTACAGTATACCGGGCAGGATACGTCTTACCGCCGAAACGTCGTCGCCTATCCGCTTGATGCTGTCCACAACGCGCATTTCCCCGTTTTTCTCGGTAAGCAGTATGATATTGCTGCACCTGCCCAGCAGCTCCACCGAGAGACGGTTTTTTACGATATCGCCTATTTCGTTCACACACTCGAAATCGAACGCCAATACCCGTTCCAATCCCTCCTGGGTTATATTCAGAAGTCTCCCGCCGTTCAAGTGCTTTCTGAGCAGCATACAGAACATGGGGGGAGACTGGGGATTATCCGCAAGGCTCTCGGTAACGCATACCCTTGCCGCCGAGGGATTGGCGGACAATGCGAGCCTTACGGCGCCGCCCGACCCTCTTAAGGTCACGGTCAGCTCGTCCCTGGCGGGCTGATGTATTTTATCCACTCTCGAGCCGATAAGTCCCTTGCCTGTCAGCTCGCTTTTTACCAATGAGAGAAACGCTCCGTCAAGTGACATAAGCAAGGCTCCTTTCTGCAAGCCGAAAACATTGCGCTCAGCAATACTTAAGTATGTCCGCGCTGTTTTCCGCGATAAACGCCTCTATTCCCAGGTCCGCCTCCAGATCGGCGGATATCTTTCCGCAGATAATGTTTTCGGTGTGAAAATGTCCCGCATCTATTAAGGTGATCCCTCTGTTTAAGGCTTCTATAAAGCCGCTGTGCTTAACGTCTCCCGTGATGAGCGCGTCGCAGCCCGCCTTGGCGGCGTTGGCTGCGTCCTCCTTGCTGCCGCCCGCGCCCGAGCACACGCCCACCGTTTTTATAACGCGCCCGCTGTCGTAATACCTTACGGTATTGCAGTGAAAAGCGGTCTTGCACATTGAGGCAAGAGAGGAAGCGTCCGCCATAAAATCAAGCTCCACTATCCTGCCGTAGCCGCTGCCGTCCTTATGTATAGGCTCCAACACCTTTGTTTCGCCCTTAAATTCCAGCAGCTCCAGCATCATATCGCTTATGCCGTTTTTGCTTATGTCGAGATTGGTATGGGCGCAGATCGCGCTTATACCGTTTTTTATAAGAATATTCAAGGGATCGTGTATTTCTATCGCGCTCAGCTTATGAAAAATCAGCGGGTGATGCGAAACGATAAGCTCCGCCCCGCGCAAAGCCGCTTCCTCCGCCACCTTTCTTGTAATATCGAGACAAACCGCCGTCTTGGTGACGGTCGCGTCCATGCTGCCGACCAACAGTCCCGAATTGTCAAAGCTGTCCTGTGTGCTGAAGGGTGCGATATTGTCGATGTAACGGTAAACGTCTCCTACTGTCACTGTCATTTTACGCGGTTTCCTTTCTGCTGTTTTTTTGCTTCCAATTTCTTTTTCAGCCCGAGATATTCGGGCTCTCCCCTGCCCATTTTTTCCAGCCTGTTCAGTACCTTTTCAAGGTAAAGCTCGTCGCTGTTTTTGCCCAAAAAGGCAAGCTCGCCGTCTATTTCCCTTTTTACTCCGGTGTAAGCGCAAAGCATGACCGTATACACCTTTCCCGAAACGGCCGCCGTTTTTTCTCCGAGTATCTCCAGTCCGTTTCCGTACAGCTCGCGGCGCAGGACCCAGTCCTTGGTCATCGGCTGCAAAATAAAACGGATATCCCCGTTTAAAAAGGAACAGCGGGAAACAATATCCGCTATCATTTCCCCGCCCATTCCCGCTATTATAACATCGTCCACGGGCGGCACCTTATCCAGTCCGCTGCATTTTATAAGAGTTATGTCCGTTATCCCGTACAGCTCCGCCGACGCTCTCGCGCAGGCAAGCGGACCGTCGGAAATATCCGTGGCGATAACGCCTTTAGCTCCCCGCATTGCAAGATAACAGGGGACAAGAGCGTGATCCGTTCCTATATCGACGATCCTTTTGTCCAGACGCACCATATCCGCCACGGTTTTCAGCCGCCTGTCCAAATGAAGCCTTTGTTTTTTTTTCGCGGTATCGGTATCCGACATTTTTCAATCACTTATTTACCGCGTCGTTAAGCTTGGAAACGAGCGCGTCGGGGTCAACGCCGTGCACGGCGCACGCCTGCGCTACGCTTTCGCCTCTTGCGGAGGGACAGCCGAGGCAGTGCATTCCCATTTCAAAGAAAAAGGGTGCGGCAGCCTCCGCGTTAAAGTCAAGGATATCGCCTATAATGGTGTCTCTTGTTATTTCCATGATTTTTTCCTTTCCTTCAAAGAGCGTCCGCCCTTTGACCTATAAGAGCTTTATATATTTATGTTTATTATACACCTTTTTTATTTAAAATACAAGAGGTAATTTATTTATTTCACGGAAATCAATTTTCATTAAGAATCCTTAAAATCAGTCTTGAATCAAGT
>JAMPHV010000045.1 GCA_023663265.1 Bacteroides sp. | reverse complement strand
GTGCAGACCGCTAATGCGGCGACAGTGAGGTAAAGTAAAATTATTCGATATGAAACGATCTTGATAAGCATTTTCAGCATAGGGTATAAAGGCAAAACTGTAAATTTTGCAGTTCACCGCGGTTGCCATAGAACAACAATCACATATTTTCTGAATCACGGAAAATGCTGTTGTTTTGATCACATTTCCCGTGGGTGCTTTGTATTCTCCAAGAGCGCTCCGTGCCTTTGTATGCACAAATCCGAATTTATCTGATGAAGAAATTTTGAGTTTTTATGTGCAGCGTTGGAAAATCGAAGTCTTTTTTCGTGATGTTAAGACCAAGCTTGCCTTTGATCAGTATCAGATTCGTTCTGCCAACGGAATTCAAAGATTTTGGAGAATTACTTCTTTAGCTTTTCTTATGGCTTGCTCCGTTTCAATTTCTTTTGACTTTTCTGAAGGCTATCTTATTCTTTCACACGCAGTTGTTAAAGAACAGCTTGCTTTCATCTTTCATTCTGACAAGAACGGGATTTCCCTTGATTCTTTGCTTGAGCTTGTTGCTTAAGTTTTTGTGCATTTTGACGAAGAATTGGTAAATTTGCTCATTTATAGATACCCATTATAAAATTGCACCAGATATGTTAAAATTATTGTATATTCTCAATTTTATAATTTGCATTATCTATTTTTGAAAAAATTTTTTGGAGGTCAAAGCGTTTGGGTATATAGTGCTCACTATTCTCATAAGACAGAGTTATAATTGTCGGGGGAAAATGCCTTTTGCGATACTATCTTGTATTTTTTTCATATTCAAATATGTATTTGAAAATCTCCAAACTCGAAAACTCCTTTTCCCTGCTCTAAATTACCTTCCTTTTCCAATTTGCAAAATGCTTTTTCTATTCTGTCTATAATGCACACAGGAATTGAAAGCTGATGATGTGCAGGCAGCACCCTCTCAATTTCTAATCTTTTAATTTTCTTGACAGACTGATAATATTGGTGCGGATTTGTGGTAGGATAAAATGCGTCAAGGCAGCCTTTGTAAATCAAATCTCCCGAATAAAGATATTGTCTTTCAGCCTCATAGAAGCAGCAGTGTCCCGGTGAATGTCCCGGCGTATGGATCGCGGCGATCTGTCTGTTCCCCAAATCAAATGAATAACCATCGTTAAATACTATGTCGGGATCACCTCTGTAAAGTTGGTAATCTTCGATCAAAAATTCCTTGGGAAAATCACAAGGCTTACAAACAAGGTTATGCTTGACTGCTTGCAATGGTATTGGGAATTTATCGGATAACCATTCTCGTTCCGCTTCGTGAACCGCAACGCTGTCAAAATATTTGTGACCGCCGATATGATCCCAATGCACATGTGTTGTAAAGACGGTTACAGGTAACTTCGTCAAATTATCAATCACATTTTTGATATTGGAGACGCCAAGTCCTGTATCGATCAAAATGCTTTTTTCTGTTCCGCATAAAAGATAGCAATGCGTTTCTTCCCAGTGCTTGTATTCACTGATCGCGAAAGTGTCAGCGTCAATTTTTTCCACGGTAAACCAGTTCTCCATAATTTCGCACCTGCTTTGAAAAGATGATAGGTTCATAAAAACAAATATTGCCAATTACATACAACTTAAAATTGGCAATATTGATTTTTAAGGAATTACACTTTCATATCAAGCTCATCGCTGTTCTTAAATGTTCCCTCTTTCAACTGCTTTTCAAGCCTTTTCACCTTTTCGGCTCTTATATCTCCGCTGATTTCGGCTTTCATTTCTTTTGCTTGAATTATTTTCGGCGGGTGATTTTTTAAGCTTTCTTCGATAGCCTTTTCAAGTTGGGAGGCGGCTTTTTTTGGGGAGGACTTGGAAACAGGTTCATTTTTATCATCCTTGTCAATAACCGTCATTCCCTTCCACCTATCGCCAAAATGTTTCTTTAGCGGTTCTTCTATCTGTGCCTTAAATTCTGCTTTTTCTGAGGAAATATCCGCTTTTCTGTTATCTCGTATTTTTATTTTCTCCTTATCTGTTTTCTTATCATTATCATCACTTGCTGCCTTTTCTGCTTCGCGCTTCTCTTCCGATTTTTTAAGTTCCTGACGCTTTTCCGTTTTTTCCTTCATAATCTCATCAGATTCCTCCTGCATTTTTTGAAGGAAGGATTTCTCATCGGTCTTTCTGACGGCACACCATCCTCCCCAATTGCCGTTCTCATCGCAGAACCATCCTTCACTAATAACCTCCCAGCCGTTTGCCGCCTGCTGGGCCCTAAAGTTTTGTGAAAAATTATAGAGATATTCAACACTTTCTTCAAACTGCGACCTTGCCTCGGGATCCGTTCCTAATTTCGACACATAACTCGGATTAACTACAAATGCGATTGACGATGAATTGCCGTAGGTCTGCCCGTAGCTTACTGTGCCGGTCATAAATAAAGTGCCGCTATAAGCCTTCTGTAGGCTTTGCAGATAACTCATTCCTACAGAAGCACCGCTCGTGCCGACTGCTGTTTTCTGTGCGGCATTGCTTTCCGCAGCTTCCTGCGTCGTACTGCTTTCGGCAGTATTTTTCCTGCTGCTCACTGAGCTTGTATAGCTGTTTGCATAACTGCTGTAATTTATACCGACTTCAACTGACATAATATTGTCCTCCTTAAAATTTTGATTTGCCTTAAATTATTTTGAGGATATAACCCAAAATATCTTCATATATTTCATACTTGATCTTCAAAATGCCGTTCTCGGCTTCCGCCGTTTCCGAATATCCGCAGCCGCCGCCTCCGCCTATTCCCGGCAGCTTATAGTAACCGCCGCAATAAAAACATATATTTTCATTTGATACGGTGTTGCCCTTTATCAATGCTTGAAAAGCCTCCGAGTCTATGTAAATATAATTTTCATCATAATCAACCGCTTCTCTTAAAGCTTTCTCATCGCTTACAAGCTTTGCTCCTGTTTTCATGTCATATACAACGATACTGTCCAGTGGATTGCATCTGCCATAGGAAACATTCTGTGTCCAAATAACCGTCACCGCCGCACATAGCGCTGCTGCGATCTGTGTTGCTGCCGTTTTTGTTTTCTTATAGGGCTTATATGATGCTATTCGTTTTACTCTCTGTCGAATGCTTTGATACTCTCTATCTCCCGCAAAGGTGGCATACATATTAAAATCTTTATTTTCCGCCTGCAAAGTTCTAATGCATTTTAAAAGAAGCTGTCCATAATTGTATGCGCTGCCGCCGCTCTTCTTAATTGTTATAAAGTCGCAGATTTCCTCCATATCTTCCCGAAAATACTTTGTGCCTGTGGTAAGAAGCGGATTAAGCCACAACAAAGCCCGGAGCATATCCCACAAAAAATAAAACAATAAATGTCCTTGTCTAATATGCGTCTTTTCATGCAGCAGGATTGTCTGAAGTTCTTTTCGGTCATATTTTTTCAATATGACCTTCGGTATTATGATTTTAGGTGCTAACACTCCCGCGGTTGACGGTGTGACCGGTATTTTCGTAACATAGATAACGGTATCGTTTACCTTTCTTTTTTCCATACCGACAATTGTTTTTTTAAGTTTTCTTTTTCTGAAAAACAACAGGGCGGTATATACGAATATGCCGCATAGATACAACCAACATATCCATATATGACTCATGCACAGCTCTGTCAGCCACGAAAAAAGCTTCACGCCTATTCTGTCTTCATAAAAAAACTTCATTCTGCCTATAAATAATACGGGAATGAACAAACTCCATAATGTGCCCTTTAGGAATACTCTGTTCTTCAGTATGGTTTTACGCAGCAGAAAAATAAGTATAAACAATACAAAAGAAAGAAGTACGCACCTTACAAGCTGTATCACATAATAGACCGCACATAAATTCAAAAACTGTATTCCACTGCCCCAAAATCCTAACATCGTCATTATTTGACATTGCCTCTGTCTTTGCACTTCTCCAGTATTTCTTCCAATTCCCGAAGCTGTTCTTCTGTCAGATTTGTGCTTTGCAGCAATGCTGCCATTGCATTTTTTTGATTGCCCCCAAAATAGCTGTCTACAAATTTACGGCTTTTTTCCTTTTGACATTCCTCCTTTGATCTCATAACCGAATAATGGTAAACTCTTAAATCGTTTTCATCTACAGTATAATTTAAAACGCCCTTTTGACATAAGCGATTTATTAAAACCCTTACCATTCTGGGTGACATGTCTGTTTTGCTGCATACTTCTTTTATAACCTCTTTAGCGGTCAAAGATGTATGACTTGCCCAAAATACTTCCATGATCAGCCATTCGCTTTGACTGGGGGTTGTTTCTTTTTCCATGACAGTAATCTCCTATTTATCAATATGCTTAACTCTAAAAATTCGTTAATGTTTGTTCCCTGTACAAGTATATCATATTGTTGTTCGCTTGTCAATAGGCGAATTTGAAAAATCTATAGATACCGGTCTTTCGTTTAATCAGGCTGTAAGTACCGAAGAGTTCTAATCTTTATTATTTGACAGAATTGCTTTTCCAAAAAACATAATCCATAAAATATCAGACCTCCTCGGCAAAAGTGCAGACAGTGCTTCGAGGAGGTCTGTTATCTTTATTCGTTTCTTATAGCTTCCAGCGCGCTTATTTTGACCGCTCGGTTTGCGGGATAAAATCCCGAGATAAGTCCGATGACGGTTGAAAACGCCAGGGCTAACAGTACCAGCCAGATAGGTATTATGGAAATTGGCGAGCTTCCGTCCGTATAAATGCCGAGCATATTGGCAAAGGTCTCGCTTCCCAGCGTGTTCATGACCGCCGAGATGATATAGCTTATTACCGTCCCTATGGCGCCGCCCAGCAAGCCTATCATTCCCGCCTCCATAAGGAACACCACGCGGATATTGCTGATAAAGCAGCCCAATACCTTCATAATGCCGATCTCTCTTGTGCGCTCGTAAATGGACATTATCATGGTGTTTGTAATGCCTATCGCGGCTACGAGAAGGCTTATCGCCGCCAGACAGCCGAGCACCATTTGGATAACGCCCAGCTCGCCCTGCATGCTCTTTCGCTGAGAAGCCATGCTTGAGGTGTTGTAGCCCATATCGGAAAGAATGGTCTCCACCGCGTCAACGTTGTTTATATCGTCCACCCACAGCTTAATCTGAGAAAACTCGGGGTCCTTGGCGTCCTTTACGTTGTTTAAGCGGTTATAGCCGCTTATTATCTCCTTGGCGAGGTCCATATCTATCATTAAGCTGTAAATGGTCTGCCAGTCGTTGTCCTGCTCCAGCACCGCCGCGGTGGTCATCTTAAATTCATAGGCGCGTCCGCCGCTCTGATAGGTGCCGTCGTCGTTCATTTTCTTGGTGTTGTTTACATATATCAGCACGCTTTCGGTCAAGGGGTCGAAGAACGGCTCCGACCATGTGCCGTCGGGGAGCTCCTGCTTCCAGGTGTAGGAGTTTTGTCCTCTTTTTTTGCTGTCGCGGAACTGGTATGCCGCTTCGTTTCCGAAAACGAGAGTGTGAAGCGTGTCACCCTCCGTGTCGGGATAATCGCCCTGCTCGGGAACGTAGCCCATTTTTTCCAGCGCGCTGAAATCAACGCCGTATATTTCCATCCAGCTTGCCTTATAGCGATTGTTTTTTCCCGCCGCCACGGTAACATAGCTGCTGTCCACCTCTATTTTCGGAAACACCGTCTCTACGTGATCGAGATTCTGCATCATTTCCAAAGCCTCGTCGTCAAGGGGAGGTCTGTCGTCGGGATTGGTGCCGTCGTCATAGTAGTAATAGCGGCTGTTGCCGTAAATGGTAATGGCGTTTAAGTCGCCCCAGGAAGCCAGCATATTGTCCATGGCGGCGTTCATGCCCTGCCCCAGGGATATCATAACGATAATGGCGCAGCAGCCTATTATAACGCCTATGACCGTGAGCATCGTTCTGCCCTTGCGCCTCCACAGATTGCGAAGGCACATGACCACCATATCAAGAAATTTCATATCCGTCCTCCGTACCGTACTTATGCATCATTAAAGGTCGTCGTCCTCCAGCTCTTTTTTCTTTTTCTTACGCTTGACGATTATCACGGTAACGACGATGGCAGCGACCAGCACACCGCCGCCTATAGCAAACCATGCCCACACGGGGAAGCCGCTGCCGCCCTCCTCCATGCCGGGGTCGTACATACCGGGATCGTCCATTGGATAATCGTCAACGGGCATATCCCAGTTATAGGAGATAACGTTGATCGAAAAAGGCAGTCTCTGCTCCTTTTGAGTGCCGTTGGCGTCCTCATAGGTGACCACGATATCGCCCTTTACGGTACCCTCGACGTTGGGGGTTATCTGAACGTCGTAGTATTCCTCCGAGCCGCTGTTTACATTGCCCACGTAGTAGGTGCCCTGGGACTTGTCGAAGCCCTCGCCCTCAACGTCCGCGGTAACGTTGTAAACTCCGCTTTTGCCCTTGTTGACAAAGCTTGTGCTGATATACACCATTTCGCCGAGACCCGCGGATTCCGCATACTGGGCGGGGTTAAGCACAAATCTGTCCTCCTGCTGGAGAGGAATGGTTATGTTTTCGGTAACAGGCTCTCCCTTGGCTCTTTTTCCGTTGGCAATATACTCATACTCAAAGGTAACGATAACGGGATAGCTGTCGGGCTTTGAATCCGCTCTCGGGAGAAGGTCGATTGCAATTTCCGTGGTGCTTTTCGCGGGCAGGCTTTCGATAAAGAAGGAGTTGGAGGAGTTGGCGGGTGAGAACGCAACGCCGCTGTCTCCGTTGCCCGCGCCGCCGTTTATCGTGATCTTAAGGTTTTCGATAGCGGTATTCGAGTCGGCGTTTTGAACGGTGAGCTTTAAGGGGAACGCGGTGCCGCCCGTTACGTATTCGCCGCCGAAATCGTAGCTTTGTATGATAATGGGGGGAGCGAATACGGCGTCCTCGTCCTCCTTGCGCTCCTCGGGCTTACAGGTGACGGTGGTGTAAACGGTGGAGGAGACAGTGCCGAAGGATATTTCGACGGGGATCACCTCGCGCATGGAGCTGATACCGTCGCAGCCGATAAGGGGGAAGGTAAAGCTTTGGCTTTCTCCCGCCTTTATATCGAAGTTTTTGTATGTAAGACCGCTGTCTATGGCGAATTTTCCGCCGTTTAGCTCCATAACGGAGACTCTTGCGTTCTTGATATCTTTTTCGGAAATGTTCTTAAGCGTAAGGGTAAGATCGAATCTTGTGCCCTTTTCCACAGAGCTGCTGCTGAAGGAATAGTCGGTCATGGAAATATCGTACTGACCGTATTCCTCTTCGTCTTTTTTCTCCTCCTTGGGCTTGCACTGTAGGATAACGGAGGTAGAGAATATCTGAGCCGAGGAATCTGCGGGGTTTATTTTGTATTCGACCTGAACGGGAATGCTTTCGCGGACGTTGGAAATACCCGCGCATGCAACAAGCGGGAACACCACCGTCGCCGTTCTGTCCTTTCCTATATTTACGGTCTTTACGGAAAAGCCGCCGTCCAAAACAAATTTTCCGCTGTCCAAGCCGTCGAGAGATACCTTAACGTTGCTAAGGTCTATCTTGCAGTCGTTTTTAAGAGTAAGGGTAAGGTTAAAGCTGTCTCCGTCCTGCACCTCCTTGCTGCTTACATCATAAGAGGAAACGGTAAGACCCGTGGAAACGATATCGCTGGTTACTCTGACAGGTATGGCAAGGCTGCCGCTCGACGTCTCCTCGCCGTTTGACGCGAATACGGAGAAGTTAAGCGTAAGATTGTATATCCCCGCGGAAGCGGACGCGGGAGCCGAAACGCGGAAGCTGAAGCGCGGAAGGGAAGCGGTGCTTGTCTGAGTTTCCACCGTTTCAACGGTAATATTTCCGTCGTTGGAAGCGAGAGAAGCGGCAACGTTTGAAAAGGTCCCGTTGTTTACGTTTTTGAGCTCTATTGTCAGCGTTCCGCTCGTGCCCGCGCCGATTATGTAGGTGCTTGAAGAGGAAAGGGCGAATTTAGCCGCCGAGGGATCGGAGGGGCTCGGCGCGGCGTTTGTTTCCTCACATTCCGAAACCGAGACGGTAAGGGGAACGGTAATGCTTTGTCCCGCGCTGTTGTAGCAAATGCTGTAGGTAAAGGTGCGTCCCTTTCCCGTATACTCCACGTCGATAAACATAGAGGTAACGCTTAAAAAGCTTCCCACTATCTCGGTCTCGGATATTACCGCGTTTGTGTTCCCGATGTTGAAGCTTTCGTTGGAGGTGGCAAAGGCGAAGACGTTGTTGTCTCTTGTAACGTCCCATGCGTCCAAGCTGCCGTTAAAGTTGGTTATGGGTATGTAGGAGACGGTCTCGATTATAAATTTGTTGTTTTCGCTGATGCTTGAGTAATCAACCTTATATCCGCCCGAGGAAGCGCCCGAGCCGAGAGAGGGCTCGGAGGTCTGCGCCGCGGCAGGGGTATCCTGCGAGGCTTCGGCAAAAACGGAAAGCGGCGCGGAGCATGCGAGTACGGCGCAGGCAAGCAGTGAAGCCGCTGTTTTTGTAATGACGTTCACTTTCATTTTAATTATATCCTTTCGGTCGTATTTTTCTTATAATTTTGTCCGTTAAAAGACGGTTTATTACGAGGCGGGCTGCTTCGCGGCGGAGTCGGATTCCTTATCCTCCTGCCCCGGGACGTAAATGGCTTGGTTCATCTCGTCGCTGTGGATATCGCCGTCTATAAGATGCACTATACGGTCGGCGTATTTGGCGATGTCCAAGTCGTGAGTTACCAGAATAAGGGTAAGGTTATGCTCTCTGCACATTCTTACCATAAGCTCCATAACGTCTGCCGTGGTCTTGGTGTCCAGGTTTCCCGTAGGCTCGTCGGCAAACACCACGTTGGGCTTGGCGACAAAGGCTCTTGCGATGCCCACGCGCTGCTGCTGACCGCCCGACATCTGATTGGGTCGGTGCTTCATACGCGATTTAAGTCCTACCGCTATCAGCATTTTCTTTGCTTCCTTGTCGCGCTTTCGTCTGCTCCAGCCCTTGAACATCAGCGGCATTCCCACGTTTTCCAGCGACGAAAGCTGCGGTATAAGGTTATAGGACTGGAAGATAAAGCCCGTGTTTTCCTGACGGAACCTTGCCAGTTTGCGCTCCGACAGCTTCGCGATATTAACGCTGTTGATAATGATATCGCCTCTTGTGGGCTTTTCAAGCCCCGCCAGCATATTGAGAAGCGTTGATTTACCGGAGCCCGAGGTACCGAGTATACAGCATATTTCGCCTTTTTCGATGCGAAGGTTTATGTTGTTGAGCGCATAGACCTTTTCCTGTCCCAACCGATAGACCTTGCGAAGCCCCGTAACTTCTATAAACGACAATTTCTCACCTCATTTCGTTCTCTTTCTTTGTATAAGTATAACGCTTTTCCGAGTGAAAAGCATTCGCTTTTGCTTGTAATAATCTTAAGTTTTTCTTAATTCGTTCGGTACGATCCTCGCCGCAAAAACTTGTCCCTCACTGTTTATTAAACGAATAAGCAGCGCAAAATGTTACGGAAAATTTCAGAATTTTCCAAAAATCGGCGTTTTGCCCAAATTATTAACTCTGTTTTGTTTATTTTGACATATCACCTTGTTTTCATCTTTTTTTCAGTTAAATTATAGCACATATATTTTTGTTTTGCAATATATAATTAAAATTTTTTGGTGAAGCTAAAAAAATTGACTTGACATTAAGAAAGCGATAGTATAAAATAAATATAAAATCAGCTATATTATCGGTTAGTAATATATCTGTTTTGTTTATAAACCGTAAATAAAACAAGGAGAACATTACGATCATGCGCAAAAAAATTTTCGTCCTTATGTTATCCGCCGCTCTGCTGCTTTCGACCGCAGCCTGCGGTAAAAGCTCGGAAAACGTCGGGGACAAGGGGACGGACAATACTCCCGCAGCGACCGCCGAGGAGAGCGCCTACTCGGGCAGCGGAACGGACGGGGAAACGGAAAAGAATACCGCTTCGAGCGACGAGGAAGACGGCGGCGTCATCGGGTCCGATTATGAAATTTTGATCGAGGGGACGACCGTGCTGTCCGAGGCTTCAAAGGGCGGATATACCGCAAGGCTGGAGCTTGAGGATATCGCCAAGCTTCCCGACGAGGAGCTTAACGCCTATCAAGCCTTAACAAGAGCGGAGGTCACTCTGAGCGACGAAAACGGAAATTTTGGAATATGTCTTCCAAGCATCGCCGAGCTTTATAACATGAGCGTCGCGGGGGTATGGGCGGATTGCGCGGACGACGCGGTCGAAATATACGAAATAGAGTGGAACGGTGAAAAAAGATATGTTTTAAGATGCTATCTTTCTTACGGCACCGAAAACGGAGCCTATCCCAAGGACGATCCCGAGCTTTACCACGCGCGCCTTTTTTCCTGCGATCTTGAAGCCGCTTTCGGCGACGGTCTGGAGATGCCGTACCTCAAACCGTACGACATCGGCGGGATCGCAAGCGGCGACGTTTATATTTCCGATTCCCTTGTGTATAAAGAAGGGAACGTTCCGCGCGACGAGAAGCGGCACAGAGACATTTCCTTCGACCCCGACGCTTGTACCGCTGTATGGACGGAATACGAGGAATAGTAAAATTAACAGGCTGTAAAAAAAAACACGATTCGTTGAAACGGGTCGTGTTTTTCAATAATAATTGACAATTGACAATTATCAATTATCAATTATCAATTTCTTGAAATTTTGAGATAATTTTTTCAGCCCCCTTTTATAATACCAGCATAACCGTTAGGGTAAAAACACGGGTCCCGTTTTTCTGCTCGGTCGATATGTCGATATCCCCCATATATTTTTCCGCGGTTCGTCTGATGTTGGAAAGCCCGAAGCCGTGGGCTCCCGAGTTTTTCTTTGAGGTCAGGGGAAGTCCCGTTTCCGCGTCAAGCTCCGTTTTTCCCGAAAAGCTGTTTTCCGTTTCCACAAAAAACAGGCTCCCTTTGGTGTAGGAGCGCAGAAAAATATACGGCTCCGCGCTGTTGTCCTCCATGCTTACGCAGGCTTCGACGGCGTTTTCCAGGGCGTTGTTCAAAATTATGCCCATATCGTAGGCATCGATGTTTCCCTTTGACGGAAAGGTAAAATCCGACTTGAAGCTTATCCCGTTTTTTTCGGCGTCCAGGCTTTTTTGGTGTACTATTATATCGGTTATCGGATTTCCCGTGTTGTAAGAAAAATCCAGCCTGTCCACCGTTTCGGTCATTTTTCCTATATATCCGTCTAAAACGGGGTCGCTTTTGCCCAGGACGCTTTTGACATAAAGCGATATATCGTTGATATGATTTTTCATGTCATGCCGCAGTCCTCTTATGTCGGAATAAATATCCTGCACCTCTTTTATTTCGTTCTGCATATTGGATATCTGTCCCTCCAAAAGGCTGCGCTTATTTTTTTCCTCGTTGTATTCCGCCAGGCTTTGGAACAGTATCACCGAGGCGATATTCGTGCCTAAGAGCAGGATATCGACCAGCGGGATAAAAAAAGCGGTAATGGGCACTACGTCGAAAATGTCCGAATATATCTCGGGCTTTTCGGTATACTCCATCATTCTGACGGTAACCGAAATGCATATCGAGGACGCCATCGGGAGAATAAGAAAAACGCTTTCTCTGCGCTCTAAGCGGTGATCCTTTTTACGAAAGCTTTTCTTTATAATTTTTAAGTACAGCGCCAAAAGCAGGACGCAGCTTGACGAGGCAATTACTGTTATCACCGCGTCGAAAACGAAAAGAAGCGAGTCTCCGTATTCCCGAAGAAATTGCTCCGAATCCATATCCACGGCTTCCGATATGCTCAGCAGCACCTCTACGGGCTTGTCCCCCAAAATACGGTAGATCACCACGGAGGTGACCGAGGCGGTCAAGATTCGTCCCGCCAAAAAGCTGAACACCGTAAACGGATTTATCGCCCCGCCCTTTTGAAACAGCAGCCCTTGAAGCGTCAGCAAAAAAGCCGTCTCAATGGTAAGGCACAGTATATTTTGCAGCGCGTTCACCGTGTTGAAGGCAAAATACAGCGTCAGCGTTCCCAAAAGATAAATCGTGTGCCATACAAGGGCGGTGGCGGTTTTTCCGTTTTTCGCCTTAAGAAAGCTTTGGGTGTATCTTAGGAACAGGAGGGAATTGGCGGCGTAGCGCAGAAGCAGTATCGAAAGGCTCAGCACCTCGTACCTAACGCTATACATTGACTATCCCGCCCTCCTTTGCGTATTTTAAATACGCCTTTACAAATTCGGAATACTTCTTTTTGGCAAGCAGAAGCCTGTCTCCGTTTATCACCGTTATATAGTCGAAGCCGTAGGAGCACACGCTTTCCATATTGACCAAAAAACAGCGGTGACAGCGGTAAAAGCCGCTTCCCAGCCTGTTCTCCAGCTCGTCCATTTTGCCGTAGGCGGGGAATACTCCATTTTTGGTGTGATAGATCGCTTTTTTATTGCTGCTTTCCACATAGCAGATATCGCGGAGCGGAAGCTTATGCTGTGCGCCGCCCGATTTTATCACGATATAGCCCGCGTTTTTTTCTTTATCCGCTTCCTTTAGGGCAGCCGCAAAAACGCGGGCGAACTTTTCCTCCGAGATCGGCTTTACAAGATAATGAAAGGCGTTTACGTCAAAGGCTTCCTCCATATAGTCCTTAAACGCCGTAACGAATATGATGATGCTTTTCCGACCGCCGTTTTTTTCTCTGCGCTCGCGAAGCCGCTTCGCCGTATCTATGCCGGAAAGCTTTTTCATGGCGATATCGAGAAAGATTATATCGTATTCCTCTTCGGCTCCCGCCAGCTCCTCCCCCGAAAAAAAGAAGACCGTTTCGGCGCCGTCCGACTGTTTTTTTATCAGCTCGGCAAGCTTGAGCTGAATTTCCCTGCTGTCGTCGCAAACCGCTATTTTCATTTTGCTTTTCCTTTTAATTTACGTTCTCGCGCAGCCGTCTACCGAAAGGATAACTCCCGTTATATAAGAAGCGAGAGGACTTGCCAGGAACAAAAACGCGTTGGCGATGTCCTGCGGGGTCCCTATCCTGCCGAGGGGGATAGTGGAGGTTATATACTGTCTTGTCTGCTCGGGCAGCGCCGCCACCATATCGGTATCGGTAACGCCCGGAGCTACCGCGTTGACTCTGATATTATCCTTTGCCAGCTCCCTTGCCAACGACTTTGTCATTCCGTTTAAGGCAAATTTGGAGGTGGGATAGCCTACGCCCGCGGGCTGTCCGTAGATCGACACCATAGAGGAGGTGTTCAGTATAACTCCGCCGCCGTTCTCTTTCATAACGGGAGCGACCGCTTTTGAGGTGTAGAAGCAGGAGCTTACGTTCAAAGCCATAATTTTGTCAAAGTCCTTGGGCTCGTAGCTATAAAGCGGATCGGACGCGCTTATACCTGCGTTGTTCACAAGAACGTCGATTTTTCCGTATTTTGCTTTGACCTGTTCAACTGCCTCGGCGACGCTTTCATAGCTTGTCAGGTCGGGAGAAATGCCCTCGACCTCAAAATCGGCGTTTTCCTTTTTAAGCTCCTCGACCGCCTTTTGCGCGGTCTCGGGGCGGGAGCCGCAGAGCACGACCTTGGCTTTGTTTTCAAGGAATGTACGAACGATCGCGTAGCCTATTCCTCTTGTGCCGCCCGTTACCAAGGCGACCTTGTCCTTTAAAAGTTCCATAACGCTTACCTCCGTAAATTTGATATTGTGTTAAAATTATAACATAGTGTGCAATAAAAGTCAACATTACCGATAATTCAATAATTCAAGTTGAAAAGTAAAACGCCTTTGCTCCGTGCTTATTCAGCTTTACGGCTATTTCTCCGTCGGCGGGGATATCTTTTCCGCTCCACAGCTCTCTGCACTTGACGCTGCCGTATATTTCCAGATCGGTAAGAGGTATCCGTATCTCGCTGTCCGCTTCGCTCACGTTGAACACCGCCGCGTAGGCGCCGCCCTCGCAGTCTGCCGCCGTCCACAGGATATGCTCGGCGCCGTTTATTTCCTTTCTCCATACCTGGTGAGAATGGCGGGCGTTTTTGTGCATTTTCAATATTTCCTCGTTGGTAAGCAGCTTAAGGGTGAAACCGTCGGTTTTGGTCAGCTCGCCGCCTATCATTAAGGGGGAACGGAAGATACACCACAGGGTCAGCATGGTGATCTGCTCGTCCTCGGTGAATTTTGTGTGGCTGTCCTCGCCGTAATCCTGCAAAATAGCGCCTACGGGGAGCATATCCGCGTCGGGATAGCTTCCGAAGCCCGTATGAGTGCACCATTTTTCGGTCCTGTCAAACATATCGTAGAGCAGCTCCCATTTGTCCCAGAAATCGTCGGTAATGCGCCACATATTGGCGGTCTGTTTAAACAGCTCGGCTTTTTCGAGGGGAGCGGGACCGGGAGAAAGGCTCAGCACCATTTCTCTGCCGCAGCCGCGCAGAGCCTTGCTCAGCATAATAAGCTCCGTTTCCTCCTTGGGTGTTTCTCTCGCTATATCGTCGCATTTTACGAAATCCACGCCCCATGAGGCGTAAAGCTTAAAAATGCTTTCGTAATATTCTCTTGCGCCCTCCTTTTCGGGATCGACGCCGTACATATCGCTGTTCCATACGCAAATGCTGTCGGTTTTGGCTATCTGACGGGCGGTTCTGTCGGTGCCGAGTATTTTTTTATTCATATGTACCGCCTGTCTCGGAATACCGCGCATAATGTGGATCCCGAATTTCAGCCCTAAGGAATGAATATACTCCGCCAACGGCGCGAAGCCCTTTCCTCCCGCGGAGGAGGGAAAGCGGTTTTCGGCGGGGATAACTCTTGAGTATTCGTCGATACAAAGCTCGGTAAAGGGGTTGTACTCGTGGTTTTTGGCGTTAGGCTCATACCATTGGATATCCACCACCACATACTCGTACCCGTATTGCTTCAGATTTTTTGCCATATATTCGGCGTTTTTTCTTACGGTATCCTCGGTCACGGAGGCTCCGTAGCAGTCCCAGCTGTTCCAGCCCATAGGTGCGTGCTTCATTTTTGTTTTGTTCCTTTCAGATTTATTGCTTTAATATTAAATCTTTTTGGCGGCAATGTCAAGAGAAAAAACAAAAAAAGCCCCGTCAAAGCTAAGGCTTTGACGGGCAACTTTTATTTTTCATAGGAGAAGTTTTTTTGAGAAATATTTTGGGGAGAGGGAGGATATTTTCGGTTTAGCTTACAAACAGAGAGGAATCCGACAGCCGCCAAATTTTTTCTCCTTTTATCATTCTCATGGCGGCAAATCTGTATGTAGTTTCGGAGCTTCCCTTTTCCGTTTCGGGAAGCGCCGCGATTATGGAGGCTGTCTCGTCGTTCACATCGTAGATAAGGACAAATCTGTTGTCCCAAGCCTCGGTGCAGAGATCGGGAAGCACAATGTTTCTTACGTACAAGCCGTCCTCTCTTTCGATCAGATAATCGTTGAGGCACCCGCGGAAGCCGTAGAAGCCGCAGCGACCCTCAAAGGTCTTAAGATAATGAGAATACAGTCCCATCATGCTGTTGCAGCCGAAAAATCCGTTCTTGCTCGCGGGGTAATATTGATCGAGCTCAAGGTCTTCGGGCGCGTCGCGCACCATGATCTCCTTAAGAAACTCTCTTTGTCCGTTTATAAGCTTTTCCGACCAAAGATACAGCTCGCCTATGTCGCTGTATCTTTCGATGGGGATTATAAACCCTGCGTTATCCGTTCCCTCAACGTTCCAAAAGAGGTTTTCGTCGGGATGTATCCCCGAAAATTCCTCAAATATTTCTTTAAGATTGACGGGTTCGCCTCTGTCGGCTCTTCTTAAAGCCAAGAGGAAATTTATAAATTTCTTTTCCAAAATATTTCTCCTTTTAAAATTTTTTTGTTGACATTTGTCGTTTAATGTGATATACTGTGCTTAAAGTACGAAAAATTACAAAGCAATAACAGAGAGAAAGGGGCGCTCACGGCGTGCTTAACTTTTATCTTGCGGCGGTGGAAACGCCCGAGGAAAGAGAGCTTATACACCGACTGTACTCCGATTACAGGCTTATGATGTACAAAATTGCCTTTGCCATTCTGAAAAACAGCTACGACTCGGAGGACGCCATTCATAACGCTTTCGTCAACATTATCAACAAGGGCGGCATGTCCAAGCTGAAGGAATTTGACAAACAGGCGGAAAGAGCGTACATAACCGCCGTCGTGAAAAACGCCGCGATAAAGCTTTACGATCTGCGCAGGAAAAACGCGGCGGAGAACATCAACGACTTTTATTCGCTGGAAAGCAATGAATCGACGGAGAACACGGTATTCGGCGGCTTCGGCGTCAAGCTGGTGAGCAAGGCTCTTTTAAAGCTTTCCGAAAGCGATTACGAGATACTGTATTTATCCGTGGTGAACGGTTTCAGCGACAGCGAGCTGGCGGAGCATTTCGACATAAGGGAGGACGCGGTTCGTCAGCGTATCAGCAGGGCGAAGAAGCGCCTGAGAAAGATACTTGAAAACGAGGAGGTGCAGTCTGATGACAAGTGACGACGTATTGAAAACGGCGCTTATCCAAACGGCGGAGGAGTTTTTCTCAAGATATATGCCCGCCGCGGGGGAAAAGCCGCACCGTTTTTCGCTTGCCTTTTATATCAGAAAGATCAGCGTTGAGCGGCTGGCAAGGAGAGCCGTGAGGGTCCCCGCCGAGACGATCTCCGTCCCCAAATATATCCCGCTTAAGCGGCTCGCCGTCCTTATAGCGGTTCTTTTGTCCGCCGCATTCCTCACCGCAGGAGCATGGGTAGCTTATATATCCGTCAGAGGCTTTGTTTTCGAGGTGCATACCACTTATTCCGATGTAAGCGTTGATTTTTCGATGTACGATATAAAGGAAACGATCGATGAAGCCTACGGTTTGCCGATTGAAAACGGGTACGAGCTTGTTTACGAAATTACCGACAGTCAAATAATCATTTCCGAATACAAATACAAGGATAAAAAGCTTACTTTAGTTCAATATGCCGGAGAATTTGCTGAAACTTCAATGTTAAACACAGAAAACTCAGAAGTTTCAGAAATAACCATAAACAACAATGCAGGCTTTATTTTGGTTAATACCCTGGATTCTACAGAAAATGGTATAACAATCACTTGGATACAGGACGGATATTTATTTGATATTATTGGCACTTCCTTTGAAAAAGAAGAAGTGATAGAAATTGCCAAATCGGTTGCGGTTCTTGAGAAGAATAACAGTTAAGGCTCTATGCGGAAACCTCGCTGCTGTAGCAGGTTATATCTTGACGTGTTCCACCGCTACTTTCAACGGTAACAACGCTTTTTACTCTGAATTTCTGAGCTGTTTCCGACAAAGTTGACGAATTCACAAATACATAGCTTTGAGATTTGTTTACAGCGTCTATAGACCATTCCAATGAGGTAGACTCCCATTTACCGTTAGAGTTTTGCTTTTCAAGAGTTTGGACAATTTTGTGCCATTTTTCTCCATTATATAGTATTACGGCAGTTTTGCACTCAACGTTTTTGTTATTTATTGTCAATGAAGATTTTATACTGCTTGTAGCTACATACATCGGCATAATCTCGTCTCCAGTTGGCTCCTGCACCGCCGCGTATGCTCCGACGGCAAAAGTCGAGATCATCAGCGCTGCCGACAGCAGCAGAGAAATAAGTTTTTTCATTTTGTTTTTAACCTGCCTTTCTTTTTTTGCACGTCGGTTTTCTTGTCCGCGCTATCCCGCCGCACAGGAAAACTGACATTTTTTACTTTCGTAATATATAATCCAAAAAATTCGATTTTGTGACAGGTTTTTTTGAAAAAATTTGAAAATTTTGGTAATTTTGTGGGAATGTTACAATTTTATGGAAAAAGGTGGAAAGAAATTGTTAAAACTGCATATTGTGTGATGTAATATTATTCTCGGAAGCGAGAGCAGCGCGCCTCCCGCGGGGCTTAAGGTGGCAGAGAGCAAGCTTTGATGCCGCCGCATCCTTGCGGCGGTTTGGGCTTGCTCCCTACGGCATCCTGCCGTACCAAAAGGGGGAGGGCGGGGGACAAGCAAACCCGTCAAAGCGAGGATTTTCCCCCTCCCTCCCCTCCTTAG
>JAMPHV010000044.1 GCA_023663265.1 Bacteroides sp. | reverse complement strand
TTGAAATTTTGCGTTTTGCGTGTCAATTTTTTGGATTTTGCGTGGCAGACAACAAGGAGCATAGCATGAGCGAAAAGGATAAAATGAATATAATCGAAATCAACGAAAGAATAAAGCAGCGCCCGCCCTTTCAGATGATAGAAAGGGTGCTGGAGCTGGAGCCCGACAAGTCGGCGGTGGGACTGAAAAACGTGTCGGTAAACGAGCCTTATTTTGTCGGTCACTTTCCCGACGCGCCCGTTATGCCCGGAGTGCTGGTTGCGGAAGCCTGCGCGCAGCTTTGCTCTCTTGTTATCGATCCCGCAAAGAGCAACGATCCCGACAAGATATTTGTGCTCCTGAAAATCAAGGATTTTAAATTTATAAAGCCCGTTATCCCGGGGGACACGCTTATTATCGAGGTCGTCAAGACGTTGGATTCGTCGGGGCTTTACGAGTTCTCGGCGGCAGTAAAGGCAAACGGTACGGTCAAGGCTAAGGGAACGCTGATGTTTACCGCAGTTGACAGGAACGGTATCTATGAGCAGTGAGCCGCTTTTTGAGCTCGTTTCGGCGGAGGAGCTTCCCGAGATAAGCCGCTTTGATATATCGGAGCTTGGAGGACGTTTTCACATTGCTTCGGCGGGTTACTTCGACAGTATTTTGAAAAAAAGCGACGCCGCTTTTAAAATGAGCGCCGTGGGAGTTATTCTTATGGAAAAGCTTCTTACACGGGCGGGAGCCGTTCTCCGTGAGACCGTTATCGAAAGAAACGCAAACGGAAGACCCTGCGTAAAAAGCGGGAGCTTTGATTTCAGCATCTCTCATTCGGAGGGCTTTGTTCTCTGCGCGGCGGTAAGCAAGGGAAGAGTGGGCTCCGATATCCAAGCGGAAAAGCGACTTTCCTCGGACAGGGCGTACAAGCTGGCTTCCCGCTTTATGAACGGCGAGGAGCTCGAACGGTATATGCGCGCTGAGGATAAGGCGGCGTTTTATTATTCGCTGTGGGCAAAAAAAGAGGCGCTTATCAAATGCGAGGGCGGCAGCGTATGGGACGATCTGACCGCGGTCGCGGTCGGGAGCATTCCCTCGCACTGTGTGACAAGCGGCGGGAAAAGGGCTTTTTATTCAATAGCGGTAAAGGAAGAATCCCTATGAAAATTTTACTTATAAACGGCAGCCCGAGAGTCGAAAAAAGCAATACCTTAAACATATCGAGAGCGTTCATAAGCGGTTTTTCCGATTGCGAAACAGAGGAGATAGCTCTTTCAAAATTAAGCGTCGCGCCGTGTAAGGGCTGCTTTTCCTGTTGGGGACGCACCGCGGGGAGCTGTGTGATAAAGGATGATATGGATATGCTGAGGCTCAAGATACTGCTGTCGGATATCATTGTTGAAAGCTTCCCGCTTTATTTCTTCGGAATGCCGTCGCAAATGAAGGCTATGACGGACAGATGTCTTCCCATGATGCTGCCTTACGGAGGAGGCGTGGGCGCCAACGGAGGCAAGCCTCTTTTCCACGAGCTGAGAGACGAGGAAATGGAGAAGAAGCGGCTTGTGGTAATATCGAGCTGCGGCTACGCAGAAACGGAGGTCATGTATCCCGCGCTGATAAAGCAGCTCGATCTGATTTGCGGCGAGGGAAGATACACGAGCATTTTTTGCGCTCAGGGAGAGCTGTTTTTTTCGGGAACGGCGGAGCGGCAAAGGAAAGCGTATCTTGAGCTTATAAGACAGGCGGGGCGGGAGTTTTGCGAAAACGGAGATATAAGCGGCGAGCTTATGAAAAAAATAAACAAGCCCCTTTTATCGCAAAAGGGGTTTGAAACGGTCACCAGAAACCACAGGGAATGGTTTGCACCCTGAGCACTATTTCCAAATACTCCTTATTTGTCTGTCTTTGTATTTGGAAATAGTATTAGGCACTTGACAATATGTAGGATTAGTGGTAGAATATGTATATGGTAAAAGGGAGGGTTTTATTATGCTTACGCAAGAAGATCTGCAAGCAATATCTTTATTGATAAAAAACGAGGTCGAGCCGATAAACGGCAGACTTGACAAGGTTGACGCAAGACTTGACAAAGTTGACGCAAAGTTGGATACGATCGATGAAAGGCTGGATAAGGTCGATGAGAGGTTAGACACGATCGATGAAAGGCTGGATAAGGTCGATGAAAGGTTAGACGCGATCGATGAAAGCCTGCATGAGGTCAACACAAGATTAGACAAGATAGAAGTGAGATTGGACAATATTGAGGAAGATATTGAGACGATCAAGGAGGACTGTGTAATAACAAGGGACAGCACCAATCATCTCGGAGAATGGGTCGAATATTACTTCGGAGACGTTATGCCTTATCCCTTGGACAAGGAAAAAGCGGATAAAGAGCAGTCGGTCATAAATTTAATAAATATTATAAATCGTAAAGAGCATTAACTTTTTAAACAAGTATAAAAAACGACCTGTCGAAACGGGTCGTTTTTTGTTGTGGTAATTATCGATTTTATGAAGCTTTGGGATAGTTTTTTTACAGCCCCGATTTTCTGTGCAAGGGCAGGATCGTTGTAATATATGAAACGAGATTATATCCCGCATGAGCGATCATACAGCAAAGCAGCGAGCCCGTAAACAAGTAAAGCAGCCCCAAAATTATCCCGCAGATAAAGGCGGAAAACGTTTGTACCGCATTGAAGTGGAGCAGCGCAAACAAAAGCGACGACACAAACAGCGCCGCGGCGCCCCCGCAGCTTATCGACAGCCCTTTCAGCAAAAAGCCTCGCATTAGTATCTCCTCAATAACGGGCGCAAGAATACATATTTGCAGAAAATTTATTATCGGCGCCTTGCTCAACGATAAAAGCGTTTCACGATATTTTTCCTCACTTGTGGGAAAAGCCCTCTCAAGCATCGGGTCAATCAGTCTGTCCAAAAGGAAGTACAGCAGCACGGAGCAGCCCGCCGCCGACAGTATTCCCAAAACCGAAATATTTTCAAGCACGTTAATGCTAAAATCATTCAGCCGCGTAAGCAGACTCAAAAAAACTGTTATACACAGAACAATCGTTACAATATTCAGATACCTTTCATATTTTGGCGTCAGCTTTTTCCACAGTACTGTATCGATCAGTGTGTACAACAGCATAAATCCGAACCAGATCAGTACCCATAATATGCCGCTGCCAACGGATATTCCGTTATTCACCAAGCTTATCCCCCGTAAAAATTATTTCAGCTTTCGCGAACGCCGCTCCTACCGTTTTTTCCTTTTTGACGGTTCCTCTTTTCCGACGGCGGCTCTTAATGCTCTCATTTCCTCCGCCGTTAGGTCTTTGTATTCTCCCGGCTTCAGCATGCCCAATTTCACTCCGCCGACGCTTGTTCTTTTCAGCCGCGAAACGTCGAGCCCCGCTTTATTGCACATCTTTCTTATTTGACGGTTTTTGCCCTCCTTGATGATAAATTCCAGCACCGTTCTTTCGCTTTCGACTGTAAGCACGTTTATAACGCATGGCTGCGTTACTGTCCCCTCTTCGATCTCTACGCCCGCCTGCATCATAGCAAGCTGTTCGTCGGTGACCCTTGAGGGTATGGTAACACGATAGATTTTCGCCACATGCTTTCTCGGGTGCATTATATCGTTGGCAAAGCCTCCGTCGTTGGTAAGCAGTATGATGCCCTCGCTGTTTTTGTCAAGCCGTCCTACGGGGTAGACCCTTTCCTTTACGCCTTTCAGCAGATCGGTTATCAGCTTTTCGGAATGAGCGTCCTCCATAGAGGTGAGATAACCTCTGGGCTTGTACAGCTTTATATATCTCAAGGTTATGCCCTCGGTTTCAAGCTTTTCGCCGCACACGGTTATGAGGTCCCTTTCGGGGTCTGCTTTGTCTCCCAAAGCCGCCCCGTGTCCGTTGACCTTGACGAGCCCCTTGGATATAAGCTCCTCCGCCTTGCGCCTGGAGCAGTATCCGCTGTCCGAAAGTATTTTTTGTAATCTTTTTTCCATCCTTGTATACCTTTATCCTTGCGTATTGCCGTAATTTGCCGAAAAATGCCGATCTGTTGCGGACAAGAATTATGACCTCCTTTCATATTATTGAATAAACGAAAGGAGATCGTGCCGTGAAAAAGAAGCTGATATGTTTTATTCTGTCATTTTTTGCGCTGCTGCCATTGCTCGGCAAAAAAGCCTATGCTTTGCCGCCGAGCCTTACGGTATCAGCCGCAAGCGCCGTGGTCATCAACGCCGAAACGGGCGGTATTGTATACGAAAAAAGCGCCTTTGCCGAAAGGGCAATGGCAAGCACTACCAAAATAATGACCGCTCTGCTTACCGCCGAGGCGGGCGACCTTGACCGAAAATTCACCGCTGACAGCCTCGCCATTCAGGTAGAGGGCACCTCTATGGGCTTGCAGCAGGGCGATATCGTCACAAGGCGCGCGCTGCTGTACGGTATGCTTTTACCCTCGGGGAACGACGCCGCAAACGCGGCGGCAGTCAGCGTAAGCGGCTCCATGAGCGAATTCGTTGAGCTGATGAATGAAAGGGCTGCGGGTTTGGGGCTGAAAAATACGCGCTTTGCCAATCCCTCGGGGCTTGACGCGGAGGGACACTATACCACCGCCTACGATTTAGCAATGCTTACCCGAGCCGCGCTGCAAAATCCGATTTTTGCCGAGATATGCTGCTGCGCGGACGCGCAGGTAGAGTTCGGCAATCCGCCTTATCTGCGCCGTCTCGTCAATTCAAACAAAATGCTGTGGCAGTACGAGGGGTGCTGCGGCGTTAAGCCGGGCTTTACCGACAACGCAAGGCGCTGTCTCGTGACGGCAGCGGAGCGTGACGGAGTAAAGCTTATCTGTGTTACCTTAAACGATCCCGACGATTGGGAGGATCACAGAAAAATGCTCGACTACGGCTTTGAACAGGTCAGATTGACGGAGGTGGTCCTGCCCGCTCCCGTGACCGTGCCCGTTGTCGGGGGAACGGCGGAAAGGGCGGCTCTCGTTATGAGCGAAAGGGTGACCCTGCCCCTTTCGGGAAACGAGCTGAAGTCGGTGACCTTTAAGCTGTACGCGGAGCCGTTTCTGTACGCGGGCTTTGAAGGCGGGGAAAAGGCGGGCAAAGCGGAAATTTACCTTGACGGCGAGTGTATAAGAGAGGTGGATCTGATCGCCGAAAAGGGTATCGAAGCGGTCAAAGCCGATCTTGGCTTTTTTGAGGGCGCCTTAAAATTTTTGAGACGGTTTTTCTGCGGGTAAGAGTATTACTCCTCCTCGTCCTCGCCGTCCTCCTCGGGCTTTTTCGCAAAGATGTCCTTTACCTTGGAAACGATCCCGGGAATACCCTCTACAAGGCTGTCCACAGGGCTTTCCTTTGCGCCGAGCTCCAGCATTTTTACGTCTCCGTCGCGGTCGATAACGATAAAAGCCTGAGGCTTTATGGTAACTCCCGCGCCGGTGCCTCCCGCGAATACCTCCTTGGGGGCTTCCGCGGGAATATCGGAGCCGCCCGAAACAAAGCCGAACGAGACCTTTGAAACGGGAATGATTATCGTGCCGTCGGGGGATTCCACGGGCTCGCCGATGATAGTGTTGACGTCCACCAGCTCGCGTATCTTCTCCATAGATGTGCCCATAAGTCCTTCAAGATGCTGTGCCATAATTTTGATCCTTTCTTTAAACGGGTTTATTATACCGTATATATTACATCAAGCCGCCTTTTGGGGGCTTTTTTTGTTTTCTTTCTTTTCCTCGGAGATATCCGAAGCCTCCTTCAGCTCGCCTATTACCGCGAGCGCGCCCCAAATGCCGCTGTGCAGCAGCGTGGACAGCCTAAGCTTTATTTTGGCGCGACCGTAGTACTTGTTTTTTTCAAGCTGAAAGTCGGTTCTTATATCTATTCTTTCCGCCTTAAACGAAACGGCGTTTTCCAAAAAGGCGGCAAGCCCGTTTACTGCGGCGCAGTGCACGCCGTAGCTTATTGCCGCCTTGGCGGCGTCCTCCCCGCCTGTGGTTATGTCCAAGCAGACCCCGCTTATGCGTATCTTCTTGAATATCCTTTTTACATGAGGCTTTGCCTTGCCGATCACCCTAAATATCAGCTCGGGGGTCATTTTTGGCTTGTCCGCATTTTCCGAGCCCGACGTTTTGGAGCCGACCGAGGTCTGCGCCGCCGAGGGAGAAGTACCGCCGATTTTTTTTGCTTCGGCTGTCTGCGTTTTTTTCTCGCAGACGGGAGAGCCCTTGCTCTCGGATATTGTTTTATTTTCCGAGGACCTGCCGCGCTTTGCCTTTTCTCTGCGCTCCTTTTTTTCTTTTTTGAGCTTGCTTTTTTCTTCCCTGCGCTTTTTCTTTTTCAGCTCCCTTGGGGACAGCGGATTTTTTACTATCGTAAAGCAAAGGTACTTTATTCTGAACTTAAAAACGCCGTCGTATTCCAGCTCCGCCTTTACAAAGGACGCTAACAGGAAAAAGATCAGCAGCGCTGCCGCGGATATTATTATGATCGCTGTCAATAAAGCGTCCCCCTTTTCTGTAGATCATTCGTAATCATCGTCGAGAATATCCGCATTGAGCTGTCCCGCAAGTCTTTCCGCCTGTTCGTCAATGTCCTGCTGATTTATTCCGTCCATTTCGTCAAGGCTGAGCTGTCCCTCCTGCGCGGGCAGCGGCGGCAGATTATCCAGCCCCGTCAGCCCGAAGCACCTGAGAAAGGTATCGGTGGTACGGTAAGCGATCGGTCTGCCGGGCAGCTCCAGCCGTCCCGCTTCCTCGATAAGACCCTTTTCAACTAAAGTGTTGACAACTCCCGAGCTGTCTATACCTCTTATTTGCTCGACGAAGCCCTTGGTTACGGGCTGGTTGTAGGCTATTACCGCAAGACATTCCAGCGCCGCCTGGGAAAGCGGAGTCTGCTTATGAGTGTCCAGCGCCGCTTTCACGTAGGGCGACAGCTCCTCCTGCGTGGCAAGCTGAAAGGCGTTGTCGAGCCGTATTATCCTTAAGCCGCTGCCTATGACCGAGTAGCGGCGTTCAAGCTGCGAAACTATCTTTGCCGTGGTGTCGGGGTCTATGCCCGAGGCGTCGGACAGCTTGTCTATCGTTATGGGGTCCGCATGCGCGAAAAGTATCGCTTCGATTATCGCCATACCTTCTACTATTTCCATTTAATCTTTACCTTTCCTGTTTCCGCCCGTATATTCCAAACGCTCGTTATCCTCCGAAATATTGACGTAGCCGTGCTTTGACAGCTCCAGCAGCGCAAGAAAGGTCGCTACCTGCTCAGAGCGGTTCTGCCCCTTATACAGAGACTTAAGCTCAATGCTTCCGCTTTTTTTGATCCTTTTCAGCACGTAAAGCACCTTTGTGAACACGGTAACATAGCTTTTTGCCACTATCGGCTTCAGCGAGGGAGGACGGGCGTTGAACTTGGCAAGGGCGGTGCGGTCGGTCATTGAGGCAATGGCGGCGTACAGCTCGAATACATCGTGATTAAGCTTATAGGTAAGGTCCGAGGTAGTCGGCATAGGCTCTCTTACAAATATTTCCGTGCCTTTCCACATATCCTTGAGCCTTTCAGCCACCGCCTTGCAGAGGGCGTATTCTATAAGGGTGCCCTCCAGCTCCTTTTTGAGCTGCTCCGCTTCATGCTTGGGAAGCAGAGCAGACGATTTTATAAGGATAAGGTGAGCCGCCATTTCCATAAATTCGCCCGCCACCTCTATGTCCGCCTCCTGCATCTGCTCCAGATACAAAAGAAACTGTTCGAGCAAAACCGATATCTCAATGTCCCTTATATTCAATTTATGCTTTTGTATAAGCGTAAGCATTAGGTCGAGAGGTCCCTCGTAAACCGTCAGCTTGAAATTCAATTCCTGCATTTTTTTACCGCTCCGACAACGTTATATTCCCATAAAAAATTCCACGTACCCCGTAGCGTAAAACAATCCCTGCGAGATACTGCTTGACAAAAACGCCATGGGCAGATTGAACACGCCAAAGAGAAACAGAAGCATTATAACCGTCATAATGGCTCTTTCATACTTCATTATCCTTATATAAAGCTTAGTGGGAAGAAATATCATAAAAAATCTCGCTCCGTCAAAGGGCGGTACGGGAAGCAGATTGAACACCGCAAGATAAATGCTTGTGCTCACCACCTGCGCCGCGGCATAATAAAGATAATACTCGGGCGATTCTTTTCCCGACAGGATAATTTCCATATTGGAATATAAAATGATTTTTTCGGCGATCATAGCGATATACGCTATAAGTATATTGGCAAAGGGTCCCGCCAAGGCGATCAGCGCCGTTGCCGCCCTCGGCTTTGTTCTTGTGCAGCGGTATGGGTTTACGGGTATTGGTCTGCCCCAGCCGAAGCCGAACAGAAGCACCGCAAAGGTCCCCATAATATCAATGTGGAGAAGCGGGTTCAGCGAGAGCCGTCCGCTTTTGTCGGGGGTCGGGTCCCCAAGCGCCTTTGCCGTCCAGGCGTGAGCGCATTCGTGCAACGGTATCACCGCGAAAATTATCACAAAGCAGACGAAAATCTGCACCACCATCAACGCGCTGCTTGCCGACTGAGTTATAAGATCGAGCACTTTTTATCCGCCTTTCCCGTTTTTGCGCTCTCGGCAATCTCTTCCGTTTATTTCGCTGCGATCCTTTCCTCGATATAAGCTCTCAGCTCCGCGATCGGGATTCTTTCCTGCTGCATGCTGTCGCGCTCCCTGACGGTGACGCGTTTGTCCTCGACGCTGTCGAAGTCGTAGGTGACGCAGAAGGGAGTGCCTATTTCGTCCTGCCTGCGGTAGCGCTTGCCGATAGAGCCGGTTTCATCGTAATCCACCATGAAATGCTTGGCAAGCTCGTCGTGTATTTCGAGCGCGCCGTCGGCCAGCTTTTTTGAAAGAGGCAGCACAGCCGCCTTAATTGGCGCGATAGAGGGCGCGAAGTGAAGCACCGTTCTTGAGTCGTTCTTTTCTGCGTCGATGACCTCCTCGTCGTAAGCCTCGCAGATAAGCGCAAGAACGGTCCTGTCCAGTCCGTAAGTGGATTCGATAATGAAAGGCACAAACTTTTCGTTGGTCTCGGGGTCAAGGTATTCGATCTTCTGACCGCTGTATTCCTGGTGACGCGAAAGGTCAAAGTCGGTACGGTTATGGGTCCCGTTGATCTCGCCCCAGCCAAAGGGGAAGAGAAACTCGATGTCGCAGGCAGCCTTTGCATAGTGAGCGAGCTTTTCGTGATCGTGATAGCGCAAGTGCTCCTCGGGCAGCCCCAGGTCCATATAGAACCGTTTTCCGAACTCCTTGAAATACTCGTAAAGCTCGGCGTCGTCGCCCTCCTTGCAGAAGGTTTGAAATTCCATTTGCTCAAACTCAATGGTCCTAAAGGTAAAGTTGCCCGGGGTTATCTCGTTTCTGAACGCCTTTCCGATCTGACCTATCGAAAAAGGGAGCTTGGCTCTCATGGTGCGCTGAACGTTCAGAAAATTCACATATTCGCCCTGCGCATTTTCGGGGCGGAGATAAATAACGCTCTTGCTGTCCGCGGTAACGCCTCTGTAGGTCTGAAACATCAGGTTGAACTCGCGTATTCCCGTATAGTTGGACTTTCCGCATTTGGGACAGGGTATCTTGCGGCTTTCGATATACTCGAACATCTCCTCCTTGGTCATGGAGTCGGGATGAGCGTCGGGGTCGAAGCTCTCTATAAGATTGTCCGCTCTGTGGCGCATTTTGCACTCCTTGCAGTCCAAAAGCGGGTCGGAGAAGCTGGCAACGTGTCCCGACGCCTCCCATACGCGGGGGTGCATCAGAATATCCGCGTCAAGCTCGAAGCTGTTGCGGCGCTCCTGTATAAAGCGCTTTCTCCATGCGTCCTTTACGTTGTTTTTAAGGCGGGCGCCCAAGGGACCGTAATCCCAGGTGTTGGCGAGACCGCCGTATATCTCGCTGCCCGCGTAAATGAAGCCTCTGCCCTTACACAAAGCAACGATTTTATCCATTGTTTTTTCGGTGTTTTCCATTGCGTCTGTATCCTTTCTTTTTGTCTCTCAGAACACGTTCTCATTATTCTACCGTTTGTATCCAACCCATGGTGTCGGGGATCCTGCCCCACTGGATACCCGTCAGCGTATCGTAAAGCATTTGGCTTGTTTCGCCTATTTTGCCGCCGTTAACCTCCATTACCAGGTCGCCGTACTTAAGCTCTCCGATGGGGGAAATGACCGCCGCCGTACCGGTGCCGAAGGCTTCCTTGAGCCGTCCGCTCCTGTGCGCATCCACCAGCTCGTCAACGGAAAGCCTGCGCTCGTTTACGGTGTAGCCCTTGGAACGAAGCAGCTCTATAATGGACATTCTCGTAATACCGCCCAAAATGGACCCTACGAGGGCGGGGGTAACCACCTCGTCGCCGATAATGAAGAATACGTTCATGGAGCCTACCTCCTCCACGTATTTTCTTTCAACGCCGTCCAGCCAAAGCGTCTGTACATAGCCCTGCTTCTCCGCTTCCTCCTGACCCTTGAGAGAAATGGCGTAGTTGGCTCCCGCCTTGGTGAAGCCCGTGCCGCCCGCTACCGCGCGGACGTATTTCTGTTCAACGAAAATTTTAACGGGAGCTATCCCGTCGGGATAATAGGCTCCCACGGGCGACAGTATGATCGCGAATATAAGGTGCTTCGCCGCATGCACGCCAACGTGAGGATCTACCGCAAAGATATAGGGGCGAATATAAAGAGAGGTGCCCTCCTCGGTGGGAATCCAGTCCTCGTCGATCTTTACAAGGGTCTTGATCGCCTTGATGGCGAAATCCTCGTCTATCAAGGGTATGCAAAGCCGCTCACAGGAAAGGTTCATTCTCGCCATATTCTTTTCGGGGCGGAAAAGCTGTATCTTTCCCTCGGCGGTCCGATAAGCCTTTAGTCCCTCAAATATCTCCTGGGCGTAATGAAGCACCATTGCGGCGGGATCGAGGGAAAAGGGACCGTAGGGCACGATACGGGGGTCGTGCCAGCCCTCTCCCTCGTCGTAGTTCATAATAAACATATGGTCGGTGTAGTAATTTCCGAAGCCCAGCTTTGCCTGGTCGGGCTTTTCTTTCGGCGCGGTGGTTTTCTGAATACTGATTTCCATAATTTTTGCCTTTCTTTTAAAGCGGTATGATTTATTTGATCCGTCACGATAAGATAATGATATTATATCATTTGTCGAGGAATTTGTAAATACGGACGAAAAAAATTTGTGATTTTTTCTATAAAGGTGTTGATTTTTGCATAGAAATTTACTATAATTGTTCGTAGAAAAAATCCGACAAAAAAACAACTGTTACGAAAGGCGGCACAAAACAAAATGAAAAGCATTTCAGTCAACACGGGCGCAAGGCTGTCTCACATCAGCAAAAACATCTTCGGACACTTCTCCGAGCATTTGGGAAGATGTATATATGAGGGGATATATGTGGGAGAAGGCTCCTCCGTGCCCAACACGAGAGGCATAAGAAACGACACGGCGGAGGCTTTGAGACAGCTTGAGATCCCCGTCCTCCGCTGGCCCGGCGGCTGCTTCGCGGACGAATATCACTGGATGGACGGCATCGGCAAAAAATCCGCGCGCAAAAAGATGATAAACACCCACTGGGGCGGAGTTACCGAGGACAACAGCTTCGGCACCCACGAATTTTTCGATCTGTGCGAGCAGATAGGCTGCGAGCCGTATATCGCGGGAAATTTGGGCTCGGGAACGGTTAAGGAAATGTCCCAGTGGATCGAATATATGACCTTCGGCGGAAAATCGCCCATGAGCGAGCTGCGCAGGAAAAACGGCAGGGAAAAGCCCTGGAGACTGAAATATTTCGGTATCGGCAACGAAAGCTGGGGCTGCGGCGGAAATATGCGCCCTCAGTACTACGCCGATTTGTACAGGCAGTATCAGACCTACTGCCGCAATTATGACGGAAACGAGCTGTATAAGGTAGCCTGCGGACCCAACGCCGACGACTACAACTGGACCGAGGAGCTGCTGAAGCTCGTGAAGCCGTGGCATACCAAGGCTATAAGCCTCCACTACTACACCATACCCACGGGCGACTGGAGCAAAAAGGGGGACGCGGTGGAATTTACCGACGAGGAGTATTACAGCACTCTCAAAAACGCGGTCAAGATCGATGAAATAATAACCCGTCACCTGGATATAATGTCCGTACACGACCCCAAGCACGAGATCGGGCTGATCGTAGACGAATGGGGCAACTGGTTCGACGTTGAAAAGGGCACCAACCCGGGCTTCCTTTATCAGCAGAACACAATGCGCGACGCGGTAACGGCGGCGTTCAATCTTGACATATTTATAAAGCACAGTGACAGAATAGTAATGGCAAACATCGCTCAGGCTGTGAACGTGCTTCAGTCGGTGATTCTTACCGAGGGCGAGAAAATGATAAAGACCCCCACCTATCACGTATTTGACCTGTACCGTCCTCATATGGAGGGCGAAAGGCTGTTCGTCTGCGGCGACAGCGCGGACAGAGACGGCGTTCCCACCCTAAGCTGCTCCGCCTCGGAAAAGGACGGCACGGTATTTTTTACCGCCGCCAACGCCGATCTGAACAACGACGAGGAGCTTGAGGTAAGCTTTACCGATATAACGCCCGCTAAGATCAAGGCGGAAATAATCTCCGCCGACGATATCCACGAGCACAATACCTTCGGAGACCCCGAAAGAGTGACTTTAAAGAAATTTGAAAACTTCGCCTTTAACGGCAGCAAGCTTAAAATAAAGCTGCCCAAAAGCTCGGTGGCGGGCTTTACGATAAAGCGGTGAGCCCGTGCAGGTGCCTGCTTAAGGACACTCCCGAAACGGAGCTGCTGCAAAATATAAGGGAGTATATAAGCGGCTTGGACGAGGATATCAGGACGGACGACGCCTCATATAAAAAAAGGCTCGCCCTTTGCGAAAAATGCGACAGGCTTATGAACGGCATGTGCCTTAAATGCGGCTGCTACGTTGAAATGAGAGCCGCCGTCAAAAGCAATAGATGTCCGTCGGAGAAAAAATATTGGTGAGGAGTGATTCTCAATGCTTAAATCCATTGTAACCGACGCCGATTTTTTCGGCGGAGAACCAAAGCTTATATCCGATATTTCCAGATACGGTTCGAGAGGGATCGTTCTTAACGATGACAATTTGGCGGGAATGATACTGATGAGCGCCAACGGCTTTTATAAGCTGCCGGGAGGCGGCATAGAGCTGGGCGAAAGAGAAAGCGACGCCTTTATACGCGAGGTGACGGAGGAAATGGGCTGCGGCTGCCGCATTATCGCCCCTTTGGGCACCGTCGAGGAGCATAAAAGCCGCTCCAACTTCTGCCACCTGTCCTATGCATTTATAGGGAGGCTGGAGGGCGAGTGCAAAAAAACTCAGCTCGGAGAAACGGAAAAGCTCGCGGGGCTGTCCATAAGCTGGATGAGCCTTAAGGACGCCGCCGCGGTCTTGGATAAGTCCTTGGAAATGTGCGGAGAATACAGTATGCGGTTTATGATCAAAAGGGATAAGCTCATTCTCGATTACGCGCTGGAGCAGATCGAAGCGGGGAGCATTTCCATTGACGGTCAAAAAATTTGAAATTGTTGTACGAAGGAGCTGCGGAATGTCTAAGGGAAAGCATCTTAAAGAAAAGGACAAAAGCAAAAACCGACCCGAGCGAAAAAAAAAGTGGGATATCATAAGCGTATCCGTAACGGCGGCGTTTTTTGCCGCCGTCACCGCCGCGCTGATATTTTTTGAGCGGCCCGATCAGTCTCTTACCGAAAGGCGCGAGCTGGCGAAATTCCCCGAGTTTGATTCGGAGGCTTTGTTCAGCGGAAAATTCACCGAGGGCGTAAGCGAATGGTTCAACGATACCGTGCCCTGGCGGGACGGCTTTAAGGACATTTCGGCGAATATTTCCAAGCATATGGGAATTTCCCTCGGCGGCGTCACCGTATACGGCGGACCCTCCGCCGTGGTGACCACACCCGCCGCGGAGTCTCCTCCCGCCGAAAACACCTCGGAAACGACCGTCGGCTCCGACGCTCCCGACAGCACGGCAGAGGCAAGCGTTACCGAGACCGCCGAGATCACCGAAGCTGCCGAGACCGCCGAAACCGCCGCCGAAGCCCCTTACGACCCGCGAAACGAGATAGCGCCCGGGGTGCAGACCAACGGGCAGATAGTATGCCTGCAAAACGGTCATTACCGCGGAATCAGCCTTTACGGCGGCGGATTTAACCGCGACAGCTTCGTAAAATACGTCAACGCCTTTGCCGAAGACCTGGGCGAGGG
Organism: Bacteroides sp.; assembly: GCA_023663265.1. Taxonomy (GTDB): domain Bacteria; phylum Bacillota; class Clostridia; order Oscillospirales; family Ruminococcaceae; genus Ruminiclostridium_E. The sequence continues at coordinate 4,117 of JAMPHV010000044.1, read as the reverse complement.
GATAAGCACCTATGTTATGATCGCCCCCACAAGCGGCGAATACTATACGCCGAAAAATTTCGAGGAATACAACGCCTCCCAATCCGACGATATTTTCTATATCGCCGAGCACCTCGGCGACAAGGTAACGAGCGTTGACTGCGTAAACCCCCTAAGGGAGCATATAACCGAGGAAATATACACCCGAACCGACCACCATTGGCAGCCGCTGGGGGCTTATTACGCTGCAAAAGAATTTGCCGAGGCGGCGGGAGTGGAATTTCCCGAGCTGGACACCTTTGAGAAAAGAGAGGTGGAGGGCTATGTGGGCACTATGTACGGTTTTACTCAAAACGCCGACCTTTTGAACGATCCCGAGACCTTCACTTATTATATACCCGCCAACGATTTCGGCTGCTATTACTACGATACAGCCTATAATTACGACAACAAGTACCCCTTTTTCCTGCAAATGCCCGTTTCCTCCTCCTATTCCATCTTTATGGGCGGAGACGAAAAGATAGTGAGGATAGAGACCGACGTTAAAAACGGCAGGAGACTGGCGGTATTCAAGGACAGCTACGGCAACGCCGAAATACCCTTCTATATGGGCGGCTTCGAGGAGATATACGTCTGCGATATAAGATATTTCGATCTGAACGCCGTGGACTTTCTTACCGATCCCGAAAAGGGTATAACCGACGTATTGTTTACCATGTGCACCTTCTCGGCGGCGGGCGTTAACTGCGACTATATCGAGGAAATACGCACAAGGTAAAAGACCGCTCAAAATGTGAGAATCACCGCCCGTTTTCGTTTAATTTTTCAAAAGCACAGCGAAAGGAATGAATCGGATTGAAAAAAACGAGCCGTAAAGCCTTAACGGCATTTATCTGCGCCGCCCTCCTTTTAAGCGGCTGCACTTGGGCGGAGAATCCCGCCGCTCCCTCCGAGGTCACGACCGAGCCCGCCGATACCTCCTATACCGAGGAAGCCTCCGATACGGCGGAGAGCACGGAGGAAAAAACCGAGGCAGCTACGTCAAAACGGGAGACCGAGATAATAATCACCTCCGAGGAGACCGAAACGGAAGCCGAGACCGCTTACGAGACCGTGCCTCCTGCCGAAAAAGCGGGAGAGGTCCCCGACAGCTATAGGGAGGACGGAGAAAACGGCATAAAAATAATCGGCAGGAACGGGCACTATATGGGACTCATGGGCTGCTGGGGCACCACGGAGCTTTGCGGCGAATACGCGGAAGCGGTCAACCGCGCGGCGGAGGCTTTGCCTAACGTCAGCGTTTACAGCATGGTCATTCCCACCTCGTCGGAATTTTATACGCCCGAGGATATAACGGGCTTCACCGCAAGTCAGAAAAACAAGATAGACTATATAGCGGAGAGCTTGTCGGGAGCGGTCAACATCGACGTTTATTCCGCTCTCGTCTCTCGCTTGGAGGAGCCATTATATACCCGCACCGACCACCATTGGCAGCCCTTGGGAGCCTACTATGCGGCGGAGGTCTTTGCTAAGGCTGCGGGAGCTGCGGACAGCTTCGCCCCACTGTCCGAATACACGGCGGTGACCAAGGACGGATATGTGGGCTCGCTTTATTCTTATTCCGAAAGCGAAAGCCTTTACAGCGACCCCGAGACCTTTACCATGTATATTTCCCCCAACGACGGGGCTCTTAAAACCGTTTATTACGATACCGCGTTTCAAAACGGCTATGAAAGCGATCTGTTCGTTTCGAGGGACGCGGGAGCATATTACTGTTCGTTTTTGGGCAGCGACGACAGGATAGCGGAAATAGAGACCGACTGCGGCAACGGCAGAACGCTGGTTATTTTCAAGGAAAGCTACGGCAACGCGCTGGTGCCCTTTCTGACACAATGCTTTCAGAAAATCTACGTCTGCGACGTTAGGTATTTTGACCTTAACGCCGCGGAGTTCTGCGAAAGTGTGGGCGCCACCGACCTGCTGTTTGCCGTCTGCACTTATACTCCCGCAGGACCCAACTGCTCCTATGTAAGAGAATTATTCTGAGAAAGGCTTATATTATGCCGAATTTTTACCCGTTCGATCCCGCCGAGCTCACTAAAAAGCAGCGTTCTATAAAACGCGGTCTCACGGCTGACGGTTCAAGCCGCATAAAAAAGAAAATAGCCGTTTTGGGCGGCTCCACCACCAACGGGATAGTGGATATGCTGGAGCTTTTTTTGCTGTGGCAGGGCATACAGCCCGAATTTTATCAAAGCGAATATAACCAATATTGGCAGGACGCAATGTTTTCGGAGGAGCTTCGGGAGTTTAAGCCCGATTTTGTGTTTATACACACCTCCAACCGAAATATTGCCGAATATCCCGCAATGTCGATGTCCGAGGAGGAGGTCGGACTGCTGCTGGAAGCACAGCTCGAGCATTTTACGCAAATGTGGGACAAGCTCAGAGCCGATCTCAGCTGTCCCATAGTGCAAAACAATATGGAGCTTCCCTACTGGCGGCTTTTGGGCAGCAAGGACTGCGCCGACGTTCACGGGCGGGTAAGCTTCGTTTCGAGATTAAACCAAGGCTTTTACGATTATGCCGCAAAAAACGACGGCTTTTTCATTCACGATATAAATTATTTAAGCGCCATGCTGGGGCTTGAAAAATGGTCCGACCCACTGTATTGGAATATGTACAAGTACGCGGTGGCGGTGCCGCTGATACCCGAGTTTGCTTTCAGCCTTTCCAAAATATTCGCCTCGCTTTTGGGCAAAAACAAAAAGGTATTGGCGCTCGACCTGGACAATACTCTTTGGGGCGGAGTCGTGGGAGACGACGGAGCCGAAAAGCTTGCCTTGGGGCAGGAGGTGCCCATGGGACAGGCATACTGCGAGTTTCAGGACTATATAAAAGCGCAGAAGCAGCTCGGCGTACTGCTTACCGTCTGCTCAAAAAACGATTACGAAAACGCGATAGCCGGACTGAATCACCCCGACGGAGTGCTGAAGCCCGAGGATTTCACGCTGATAAAGGCAAATTGGGAGCCAAAAAGCTTAAATATAGAGGAAACGGCGCGGGAGCTGAATCTGCTCCCCGAAAGCATAGTCTTTGTGGACGACAACCCCGCCGAAAGAGAAATAGTAAAGGGCTCTCTCCCCGTCGAGGCGCCCCCTATGGACGGCGTTGAAAATTATATCCATACGCTGGATAAGGGCGGTTATTTTGAGGTGACAAGCTTTTCCGAGGACGATCTGCGCCGAACGGAAATGTACAGACAAAACGCCGAAAGGGCGAAAATGCAGTCCGCCTTTGCCGACTACGGAGAATATTTGGACAGCCTGCAAATGAAAGCGGCGGTCGAGGATTTCTCCAAAATGAATCTGACGCGTATCACCCAGCTCACAAATAAGAGCAACCAGTTCAACGTCACCACCAGACGGTACACCCAAAGCGAAATGGAGCGGGTGTTCGAGAGCTCCGAGCATATACGGCTCTGCGGCAGGCTGGAGGACAAGTTCGGCGACAACGGGATCGTAAGCGTGGTGATCGGACGTATGGACGGCGGCGTGCTGGATATCGAGCTGTGGCTTATGAGCTGCCGCGTGCTTAAAAGGGACATGGAGCTGGCAATGCTGGATTCCCTTGTCGGCGAAGCAAAAAAACGAGGCATAAGGCTGATAAGAGGGCATTATTATCCCACCGCCAAAAACAAAATGGTGAAGGAGCTGTTCGGCGGCTTCGGCTTTCAAAAAATATCCGAGGACGAGGTCGGAAATACTCTTTGGGAGCTGAAAACGGAGGGGTATAAAAACAAAAACACGCATATTGCAATAAACTGACGCAAGACGAAAGGAGACAAAATGGAGGAAATTTACGAAAGATTAAACGAGGTTTTTAGGGACGTTTTCGACGACGATACTATCGAGGTAAACGAAAGCACCACCGCGGACGATATCGAGGACTGGGACAGTCTTAACCATATCACGCTGATAGACGCGGTGGAAAGCGAGTTCGGCGTAAGGTTCACCATGGGCGAGGTCTCGGGCATGAAGAACGTTGGAGAAATGGCGGAGATCATTAAGGAACGGCGGTAAAAAGCAATATAATACAAAACCGCCCCGTCAAAGCTTTGCTTTGACGGGGCGGTTTT
>JAMPHV010000043.1 GCA_023663265.1 Bacteroides sp. | reverse complement strand
AGTCGGCTCTAAAATATAGACGAAGTCTATATTTTAGATAGAAATCAGTATTACAGTCCCCTTTTTATAATAATTGACAATTATCATTTTTTGAAGTTTTGAGATAGTTTTTTACAGTCTCTTTTTTGTCAATTGTCAATTTTCTTTGTTTTCACCAATATCCACACGGAATACAGCGCGCAGACCACTATCAGAAAAACCGCTGCGATCATCTGCTGCGCGTCCGTCTGCTCCGCTCCGAATATGCTTAAGGAATTTACCGCCGAGTGGGTGATAATGCACGGCAGCAGAGAGCCCGAACGCAAGAAGATGAGCGTGAAGAGAAAACCTATCGCGACAGCATAGCATATCTGCAATACCGTAGGCAGCAGCTCCTGAGTGCCCCTGAACAAGTTGACGATATGTCCTATGCCGAAGGTGACGGCGGAAATAATTACCGCGCGCTTAACGCCCGTTCTGCAAAGCGCCTTGAACAGGAAGCCTCTGAAAATTATCTCCTCGAGAAAGCCCACGCAGATCATACTTACAACGTGCAGTACCGATTCAAGCGGAGATACGTTCATTGTGACGCCGTACCATAAATTCACCGAAACAATAGCGGCGAGCGGAATAAAGAACAGATATTTTGCGGGTTCGAGCTTCACCCCCGCAAGCCCGTACTTCTCCGTCAGCCCGTTTTTTACTATCCATACGGTCAAAAAAACCGACATTACTATGCAAAGCGGCGCAGTGAACGATTTGTACATATGCAGCACGTCGTTGGACAAGCTGTCCGCAAGGCTTAGCAGCACCAAATATATGCCTATCCACATCAGCGAAAATCCCAGCTCGTTTTTTTCATACAGTTTTTTCATTTTCTTCCTCCGTAACCGCCAGCACCGCCCCTCTGTAAGCCAGCGTCAAATGCGATATAATGACGTTCTCGTCGTATTCCATGGTATTGTTTGCCAGCATGCTTGCGTATCCGTGAGCGAACATCGCCACCGACAGAAACACCTGCTTGGTGCGCTCCGCGTCCAGCCCCATGGCTTTGCTCATCAGCTCCGCTACGGGCGCGGCTCCCTCCGCGCCGATCATCCCCGCGACGCTGCCGCCCGCAACAAGACCCGACTGAAACAGGAACTTGAACAGGTTCCTTTCCTCGGCGGCGAAACGAATATACCTCAGTCCCATCTCGCGCATAATATCGCCCCGATCCGCCTCGAAGCCCGTGATATACTCCGTATGGAGCATATCGGCTTTTTCGTACGCAGCGCGTTTTAATTCCTGTATAGTCGCAAAATGATACATTATCGGCTGAGTGGAGCACCCTAACCTTTCGGCGACGGAGCGGGCGCTTATTTCCTCCGCGCCTGCGGTACGCGCTGTCTCAAAGGCGGCGTCAACGATCATTTCTCTCGTTATCTTAGCTTTAGGCGGCATAATATTCCTCCTGTTATATAACGATTGTTATGTAACGTGTATTATATCACATTTCTTGGGAAATGTCAAGCTTTTTATTGCGCCGCCAATTACGCGCCAATTAAATTGCCAATCTTGCGGGAAAATGCAGCTTTCAGCTTATATGTTTACGGAAGAGAATTTTGGGGAACAAGGATCAAGGGGATGTAAAAAACGACCTGTCGAAAGCGGGTCGTTTTTTTGTAACAATAATTGATAATTGACAATTATCAATTTTTTGAAGTCTTGAGATAGTTTTTTTACAGCCCCTTTGTACGGTTGCGCAGCAAAACGAATTTTCTTAAGGGAAATTCAAGAAAAATTGAGACGGAAACGAGCTAATGAGAAAGTCCGAAGGGCGACCGACGAAGCTGTTTCCCTTTTGCAAAAGATATGTGAAATTGTTACCAAAATGATATTTTGGGAGAACGGACACAAAAATACGCTCCGCAAAATTGGGAGCGTAAATGGTGCAGCGGAACGCTGCTGTGGCATTGTTACCAAAAAGATTTTCGGAAAGCAGATAAAAGCTACCGCTGCATTGCGGGAAAGCACACCCTCAATTTTTCGGTTTTTGCGTTAGCAAAAAAATTGAGACGGAAAAGAGGCGAGGACGAGCCGCAGGCGACAGACGAGCCCTTTTCCCTTTTGGAAAAACCGCAGCCGAAGCTGCGGTTTTTCCAAAAGATGTGGTCGGAGTGACAAGACTTGAACTTGCGACCTCTACCACCCCAAGGTAGCGCGCTACCAATCTGCGCCACACCCCGACTTATCACCTAATAATTATACACCAATTTTCAAAAAAGTCAATACCTTTTTGAAAAAAATTTATTTATTTTTGAACCTCTATCGAAGTAAAATCGCTTTCCGTCCTATGCTGCGGGTCGATTTCAAGGTCGGGAACCATGGCTCTCCGTTTGCCGCCGTGCGCCGCGAAAAACGGATTTGGGAGAGCGGGGCACATCGCCGCGTTTTAATTTAATGTCAATACCTTTTATTCGGCTTATTTTCCTTGTGGTCCTTCCACATTATCACATAAACTCTTATATACATAATAAAGGCAAACAGCATAACCGCGCCGCTCAGCAGTATAAGGACGGTGGACAGCTCCTGCGGCACCTTGTCGTGAGGCATGAGTAAAAGAAAGATCGTTATAAGATAAAAGGAGCTTGTGGCTATTTTCCCGTACCAATGCGCGCCCTTGAGCTTGCGCCCGATACGGTAAAAAACAAGAGCCAAAACCGCCATTGTTATTTCCTTTACCGCGAATATCGCCAGCACCAGTACAAAAAGCTTGTATCTAAGCACCAAGCAAACCAGTATCGCGCACTGCGAAAGCTTATCCGCAACGGGATCCAGAAGCTTTCCGAGCTCGGTGATCTGATCGTATTTTCTCGCGATCTTTCCATCAAGCACGTCTGTAATACCCGACGCCGCCAGCACCATGATCGATGCGATGTAGCAGCTCAGGCTGTGTGCGGAATTTAAATAAAACATAACAAATATGGGAATCAGAATTATGCGAAAATACGTTAGAATGTTAGGTACGCTGAAAAGCTCCCTTTTAATTTTGTTATTCATATTTTTCCTGTTTTTTCTCTCCCAAAAAATACTGCTTGATATTATTTTTTCTTTATCTGTACTGTATTTTCCCGCCGACGCTCGGCCGAGCTCTCGGACATTGCTTTTATTATATCAAAGGAAAACGCTTTTGTCAATCCTCGAAAGCTTTTAAGTTTCCGTATTATATCCCAAAACCTTAATAAATCTTATCTCGCTGCAATGCAGAGCGCTGAGGGGATAGCTGACAAGATCGCTGTCATGCCCGCTCACGAGAAAATCAAGCTTTCTGCCGTTCAGGTCCGTCACCACGTCGGTAACGACAGCCTGAGACATAACGCTGCCCGCCGTAACAAGCTGAACTATATCCCCCTTTTCGATCTGTCCGCCTGCGGCGTCCGTGACGGTGCAAAGCCCGCGGTTGTCGTTTGCCGTGCAGTACAGCCAAAGGTTGTCTCCCTCCGTCCAGGACATGGAGCAGCCCTTGTTTTCCTCGTTGTAATTTACATGCCCGTCAAACCATTTCCAGATGTATGTCCCTTGCGTGTCCATATGCTTAACTCCGCTGTATATGCACTGGGAAACAAAATTGCCGCTGTCGTTGGCATAATCGTCCCACACCTCGGTATTTCGGGCTTCGGTCACTATCGAGGTCCAGCGGGCGGCGTATTCAGCCGCAGCCTCGCGGTTGTACTCGATCTCAACGGAGGGAAAGGCGCTGTCGTAGCCGCTTGTTCTTATGAGCTCGGCGTTGTCCTCGGTGTGTTTGCCGAGCTGCCTGAGAAATTCGGGATATGAGCTGTAAAGCTCGGTATAGGAGGGCGCGGAGGCGCCGCACAGCTCGTTCATAGCCGCTGCGGCGTATTTCCATGCGCCGCCGTCAGCCTCATGGTAGGATAAGTACCAGCTTCCGCCTATGCGCTCAAAAATAAAGGTATGGGAATAAATGCCCTCCCCGCTTCCTATGCCCTTTAAGGCTTTGTAAAAAAGCTCGGCGCTTTGTTTAAGGGTAAAGATATATCCGTCCTTGTTTATTTTTATCACACTGCCAAGCCATATATGAGCTCTTACTCCCGTAAGGGTAAGGTCAATGTTCGAGGCGGAAAGGCGGTAAGCGCAGGAGGACAGCGCCGCCAGGTCGTAAACGCAGTCGCTGCAGGAATCCATAAAGAAGTCCTCCAGCACGCGCTCACCCTCAAACTCCTTATCCCCGAGAGCGGAATAAAAGCACTCAAAGTATCGGTCGATAACAGCCTTAAGCTCGGGCAGCTCAGCCGCTTCCTCCTCGTTGTGCCACATGGAGACATACTCCACGCTGCTGAGAGGCGGTTCCTCCTGAATCACAAAGACCCTGTCAAGAATGCTTTTGAACGGGTCAAAGTATAATATAAGGAGCATCGCTATCAGAAACGCCACAAGCCCCGCAAAAACGGCGGCTAAACCACGGTGCTTCAAGATTATGACCAGCCGTAGTCGTCATATTCGCTCCAGCTTGCGGCGCTTCCCGACTGCTGTCCCAGCTTGAAGATCAGAAACGCCACCGCGCCCAATATAGCCGCAATTGCCAATACGATACCTAACTTTCCTTTTTTCATATACATATTTTTTCCTTTCTCGGGTTTTTCCTTACGATATACTTATGATCAAAAATCAAAAATTAAATGTTACTGTATGATTTTATATAACTCGGATTTGGAAAACGGGGTCCTTGCCGCGATCTGTCTGCACGCATCGGAGGCTTTCATGCCCTGCGCGATAAGCTCTCTCGCCATATCGGCAGCCTGCTCCGCCGTTATATCGGCGGCGGACTGTTCGGCGGCGCCCTCTACCACCAACACATATTCTCCCCGCGGCTCCTTCTCCTCATACATAGCCGCCATTTCGCTTATTTTCCCCCTTATCACCTCCTCGTGAAGCTTGGTCAGCTCTCTGCACAGGCTTATGCGCCTGTCGCCCAAGGTCTCCAAAAGGTCTTTTAGGGTATTTTTCAGCTTATGAGGCGCCTCGTAAAATATTAAGGTCTGAGGAAGCGGCTTAAGCTGCTCAAGACGCTCCCTGCGTATTCGTTTTGTAACGCTCAGAAAGCCCTCAAAGCAAAATCTTTTGGCAGGCAGCCCGCTTATCGCAAGAGCCGTCATGGCGGCGGTGGGACCGGGGACAGCCGCGATCTCTATCCCGTGCTCGGCGCAAAGCTTCACCAGCTCCTCGCCTGGATCGCTTATACAGGGCATTCCCGCGTCCGTTACAACGGCGCAGCTTTCCCCCTCCAAAAGGCGGGGAAGTATCTCCTGCCCCCGTTCTCTCGCATTGTGCTCATGATAGCTTATCATAGGCTTTTTGATCCCGAATTTTTTGAGCAGGACGGCGGTCACCCGAGTGTCCTCGGCACAAATAAAGTCCACCCGCTCAAGAGTCTCCTTGGCTCTTTCCGAAAAGTCGGCAAGGTTGCCGATAGGCGTTCCTACTATATATACCATTTCGGCGGAGCTCCTTTCCCTTTTGTCATTTTTCCCCCATTCCGTATATCCTCAGTATCTCCTCGGTATACTCACCGCTATCCTTCCTCATCACCAAGGGCTTTTCTATATCCAGCCCGATCCTTCCGCCCTTTTTTCCCGAAACGAGCGCCAGCCACGGCTTTTCGCCCTCTTTGTTATAAACCAGGGTCAGCTTTTTCGGCTGAATGCTTTTTTCCTGCATCAAGTAAAAAACCTCGGCTAACCTTTCGGGAAGATGACACATTTTTAATGCGCCTCCGTACTTTAAAAGAAAATCGGCGGCATCGATCACGCTGCGCAGATCGCAGGAGATCTCGTGCCTTGCGAGCTTCTGCGCCTCGGACATACGGGTCTTTCCCGAATTTTCCCTGTAATAGGGCGGATTCACCGTTACGGTATCTGCCGAGCCTCTCGGGATATGCGCCGAAAGGGCTTTCAGGTCGGTCAGATCGGCTTCCACGGGGATCACTCTGCCCTCGAGTCCGTTTTCCCTTACCGAACGCTCAAACAGCTTGACCGCTTCTTTTTGAAGCTCGACGCCGTATATTTTTTTCGGCGGCTTGCCCTTGCAGAAAAACAAAGGGATTATGCCGCAGCCGCTGCAAAGGTCACAGACCGTTTCGGAGGGGGACGGGGAGGCGAAATCGGCGAGCAGCACCGCGTCGGTGCCGAAGCGGTGATCTTCGTTCACATATATGTCTATCGTTTTCAGTCTGAATTTTTCTTCCATCGTGTGCTCTTTCCTTTGGAGATTCCCTTAACCTATCAAAAGCTCGCAGTCGGGAAGTATCTTATTCTTGGCGCTGTCTCCCTTGTCGCCCGTAAAGGACAGGAGGATAGAAACGGTCCCGACTCTTCCCACAAGCATTGCGAGACACAGCATAAGCTTGGATACGGGATCGACCAGCGCGGAAACTCCCGCGGAAAAGCCCGTGGTAGTGACCGCGGAAACAATTTCGTAAAGTATATCCACCTCGGAGAGCTGCGGGTTCAAAAGGTATATCGTGGCAAAGCAGAGCAGAACGAACGTAACCGAAAGCACCAGCACCGATACCGCCTTGTACACAAGCCTCTTGCTTACGCGGTGGTTGTAAAGCCTTACGTCGTCATAGCCCCTTAACACCGCTATAACGGTAGCCGCCAAAATGGCGAGAGTGGTAACTCTTATGCCGCCGCCGGTGGAAGCGGGAGCCGAGCCGATAAACATCAGGATAATGGTAACCATTTTCGAGAAGTCGTTGGCAAGGGCTATGTCGCGTATGTTAAATCCCGCCGAGCGGGCGGAAACGCTGGTGAATGCGGCGCAGAGTATCTTTTCTCCCGCGTTCATATCCTGATATGCGTCTCTTTGAAGTATCGTCACCAGCAGGTAAGCCAAAAAGCCTATCAGAAAAAATATGCCGCTGTATATGAGCACTATCTTTGTGTAGATCGAAAGCCGCTTCGTCTTGAAATAGCTGACGACGTTATCCCAGACCACGAAGCCGATACTGCCGAGAAAAACAAGAGCGGCGATAACTATGTGCACCTGTGGCTTGTCGAAATAGCCCGAAAGTCCGCTGCCTATCCCGAAAAGGTCCAACCCGCCGTTACAGAATGCGGAAATGGCGGTAAAAAACGACATAAACACGCCGTAGGCGCCGTATTCGGGAACCAAGGTGAAGCACATTATGGCGGCTCCCGCAAATTCCATTATAAAGGTATACTTGCCTATGCGTATAAACAGCCGCTTTGCGCCTATAAAGCCGCTTACGCTGACCTCTCCCGCCACGGCGTTGGTTTTCATAAGCCCCATTTTCCTGCCTACGGCAAAGTTGAAAAAGGTAAGTATGATCACCAGCCCCAAGCCGCCTATCTGCGTCATCAGCAGCAGTATCCACTGCCCGAACAGATTCCAGTAGCCAAAGGTCTCCACAACGGTTATGCCTGTGGTGGTGGTAGCTGAGGTGGCGGTGAAAAAGCAGTCGGTAAGGTTGGTCCATTGACCGCTCTTGGAGGATATCGGCAGGCATAAAAGCGCGGTACCCGCCGCTATTACCGCCAGAAGGCTTAAGGTAAGCGTTCTGGCGGGATTTGGCTGTTTTGCTTTTTTTGCTATAATGGGCATTTTTAACGATCCACCTTTCCACACGGAGAGAATTGGCGCGGGGCGCCGATCATTGGAAAAAAATCAAGCTTCTGCCGACGCTGTGACGTCGGGTGCGTCGCAGCCGCTTTCGGAGGAGTGAGGCTCCTCCGTTTGTTCCGCTTCTCCGCCCGACTGGGACTGAGCGTAAGCCTTGGCTCTTTCGCCGTAAGCGTATATTTTGTAATTTTCCGTCTCGGCAAGCTCGACGAAAACTATCCTCTGCTGCCCATCAAAGCGGAGCTGAACGTCCGAGGGGACAATGATATAGGTATCCTCGCGGATATCCTGCGGAGCGTCCGCGCTGTACACCTTTATATTCTGATTAAGATACTGGAGCATCATCACGCAGCCCCTGCCGCAGCCGCAGGCGGTCAGCGGAGGCGCCTCCGCGCTGTTGTATACATAAGAGGAGAGACGGACGTATTCGTCGTTTTTGCTTACGCTTTCCTCCCGCGACAGGGGAAGATAGCTGAATACCCCGTAGCTTGCCGAATACAGGACTGTCAGCGTTATCACCGCCGACAGGATAAGCCTTTTCATTCGTCCCGCACAGGAGGTTATTACTATAAAAACGGTCATAAGGCACATCGAACAGCTTACCGCGGCGGTGAAGCCCGTCGAGGTGACCAATGTGCCCGAATTTTCCCCGAACATAACGGGATACAGCCCAAGCATGGGGCTTATGGTGGCGGAAACCGCGTTCAGAGCGGTTTGCCGTCCCGTAAAGAAAAACAGCAGATACACCGCGCCCGAGGCGACTATCCCACCCAATATCTCCGCCAGGTCAAGCTCCTCGGTAAAAATAAATACGAAAACCAGCATAACGGTAAGGGGAATAACTCCGTCCATATACCGCCCGAATATCAGCGTGCTTTGGCTTGTTTCAAAGCTTTCCGCTCCGAAACGGTATGCTGCCCCCACGATCAGCATAAACAGCGTTAAAGCGGCGGTGTAAAACAGGAAAACCGTTCTTTCCCCGCCGAATATCATCAGAGACTTGTCCTTTTTGCTTTTAAAAAGCCGAAAAACAATCACGGCGAAAAGAGATATCCCCAGCGCGCCCAAGCCCCAGGAGGCGCAGATAAAATAAAAGCTTTGCGCTGCAAGAGCGGTGAAAAGCCTTGAAACGCCTCCGTCCTTCAGCATTTCGGGAAGTCTTGAGATAATGTTCTCTGCGGTGTTTTGGAGCCGCGAGGGATCGTCGGCGCCCCACAGAATATTCTGCACAAGGTAATTGCCGAAGACCGCCGCTGTCATAAATACGGCAAGAGAACCGAAGAAAACGGGGAGATTAAGCGTCCGCCTTTTAAGGAGCGCCCGCGACAGCACCGCGGCGGCTGCCACCGCCAATATCGCGGCGATAAGCCTTTGATGCGCGCAGTAGGCAAGTCCGCAGACAAGAGCCAGCAGCGCGGACAGCGTCCTTTTGGCGGACTTTTTTTCGGCGGCGTCCGACATTATCAGCAGGTAAAGCATAACAAAGGGGATAAAAACCGCCGCCGTTTCGTTCCAAATAAACCTGCTGTGCACAAGGCAGGTCATCCACCCTCCCGTACAAACCGCCGCAAACACCGCCTGCCACGGCTTTTTCACGCCTAACTTAAAACACAGCGTATATGCGATAACGGGAATAAAGCTCATCACCGCGCCGTTTATCACCGTCATGATCCGATATTGAACGATCGGGTCCTTGGTTATCAGCAGGGCGGGGATATACAGAACCGACTGCAAAAAGCCGTAATAATAATCGCTTCTGCTCATGGCGGCGGTCCAGTCGCCGCCCGCAAACATATTGGCAAGCGCAGCCGCGGTAAACTCATTCGGGTCTATCGAGGGCAGGTAGGAGGACAGGGAAATACAAAAATGCAAGGCAAAAAAGACGAGATACAAAAGGAGCTTTATCCCTCTGTTCCCCGCCCTGCCATACATACGCGACAGCAGTGTGGTCTTTTCCGCATTTTCCATGATCTATCCTCGGCTGTATATTTTTATTGCATTGTAATAGTATAGCAGATTTCGAGCAAAATTGCAAGGGAGTAAGGGTTTAAGTTTAGCCAAATTTTGCGGAAACTTAAAAAAAATATACTTGACGAAACAGCAAAAATGCAGTAAAATAAAAGAGTATACCCCCTGTATTAAATTATATGTTATGATACGGGAATACGACCGTACTCGGAAGCGCGTCCGAAAACGGCCGGGACAGGTCTTTAATTAAATACTTGATCGAAAAAAACAAAGAGGAGCTAAGATTGAACATAAAAATAAGCGCGTCCCTGTTGGGCGCGGAGCTTTCGCAGCTTGGCAGCGAGGCGGTCAGAGCAAAGGAAAACGGCTCGGACTGGATACACTTTGACGTAATGGACGGCAGATTTGTGGAAAATATTTCCTTCGGCTCGTCCGTTCAGCAGTCCATAAGCAAAAAGGGCGATTTCTTTTTCGATACCCACCTTATGGTGAGCCGCCCCGATCAACAGCTGGGATATTTTATAAAAAGCGGCTCGAAAATGATAACCTTTCATATCGAAAGCGACAGCGACGCGGATCACACCGTAAATATGATCCACCGCGCGGGACTTATGGCGGGGATCGCCTTAAAGCCCTCCACGCCCGTTGAAAGCGTTTTGCCGTTTTTGGAAAAGCTTGAAATGGTGCTGATAATGACGGTGGAGCCGGGCTACGGAGGACAGGGCTTTTTAAGCTATACCCTGCCCAAAATAAAGCGGATAAGAGAAAGAGCCGACGAGGTGAGACCCTCGCTGATGATAGAGGTTGACGGCGGGATAAACGCCGATACCGCGCCTCTTGCCGTTCAGGCGGGAGCCGACGTTTTGGTCAGCGGCACCTATCTTTTCGGCGCGGAAAATATGGCGGAGACCGTAAAGGCGCTCAAAAGCTGCGGGAATTGATCAAAATATCCTCGCCGCCATTTCGGCGCCCCGTTCCTCGGCGATAACGCGGTAATGCTCCTCTGTGAGCGCGGAGGTCAGCTCGTCGCAGCAGACCTCCCCGAACTCCTTCAGCAGCCGCACTATCCTGTCGGTGCAGACGTTCATGGGTATAAGCGCAAGACGGTAGTCCGCGCTGTCGGAAAAAAGCCTTGAATGAAATCTCGCGCCCTGCCTTTCCGTCTGCTTAAGACAGCGGCAGGCAAAGCCCAGGTCCTTCTCGCTGTACGGCTTGAAGATAATGGGCGACACCGTGCAGCTGCTGTCCAACAGCCGCTTGCCCCGATTCTCCAAAGCGCTGACATAAAGCATACATCCTCCGTCCGTGCGGCGGAAGGCTTCCACAAACAAGCGGCGCTCGTTGTTTAAGAGCCGAGCCGCCATAGCTGCTCCCTCGGGCTTGTCGGAGGATTTTAACAGCTTCCCCAGCGTCTGACGGCAGCGGCTGCCCTGTCTCGAAAAAAACTCGTAGCAAAGCTGATTTTCGTTCATATCCTCGGGGGTAAGAGTCAGCTTGAGCGTGGTCTTTGATAAAATATCGATCTTCATTTTTACATTCCGCCTTTCCCGTTCGAGAGATTTGAGCAAGCGTTTTTCAAGCCTCCCGATCCGATAAATAAATATATTCAAGCTCAAAAGATAAAATAAACATAAATAAACACAATAAAGGGGTAATATGTCAAATTCCGAAAAAAACTTCACCGCCGCGGGCGATGAGGATATAAAAACAGCAAAGGACGAAAAGAGAAGTCTTTTCGGGAAAAAATACCGCTCAATTTACGGAGATCAGCTTGTCTGCCTTTGCGCGCTGCTTATTATGGCGGTTTGGCGCTGGGGCTTGCGCGCCTTGGTCATCTGCGGCGCAAGCGTTGTCGTTAGTATTCTTGCGGACGGTCTTTTCTGCAAAATGACGGGGAAAACATATAATCCAAAGGACCTGTCCACCGTGGTGAGCGGAATGTGCCTCGGTCTTCTTATGCCCGCCTCGGTGGCGTACGGCTACATTGTTTTCGGCGCGGCTTTGGCTATGGGGATAAAGCACATTTTCGGCGGAAAGAACAACTATATTTTTAATCCCGCCTGCGTAAGCTATGCGTTTTTGGCTATCTGCTGGCCCTCTCAGGTGCTGACGTTCCCGAAGCTCGGCGAACACATACCGGTGCTCGGCGGCTATACGGGCACCTTGTCATCGGGTCTTGAAAGCTATCTTGTAAGATTGGGCACGGCGCAGGAAATGTCCGTCTCGGATATTTTCCTCGGCAATTTTCTCGGTCCGATAGGCACCACTCACGTGCTGGTGCTGGCGGTCTGCGGCGTCTGCCTTATGTGCAGAAGGTCCCTTTCCCCCACGGTGACCCTCGTGACCTTTGCCGCCTTTACCGCGGGGACGCTTTTGTTCCCCATGTACGACAACGTTAACGCGTCCATAGTCATCGAGCTTATCTGCGGCAATATCCTTTTCGGGCTCGTCTTTCTCGCCAACGACCCTCAGACGCTGCCACACTCCTTTTTGGGGAAAATATACTACGGAATAGTAATAGGCGTGCTGCTGGTGTTTTTTAGGCATTTGACCTCCGCGGAGGCAAGCTTCGTATACGTTCTGCTTATAGCGAACGCGGTATCCTTGCATATCGACCTGTTCGCCGACAGAACTATCGTCGTTATAAAAAACACCTTCAAATGGCTCAAAAACAGCTCGGGAAGCTTTGAAAGGGTGCGCAAGGAGGCGCAGAGCGGAGAAAAGAAATCCTTGGGAGACACCCAGGAAATTATTGTACCTCTTTTAAACTATAATATGCCCGCGGTGGACAATAAGATCGTCAAGGCGGCAAAAAAGCCGCCGAAAATAGTCAGAGACAAGAACGACCTGCCCGTAAGAAAAGAAGATAAGGAAAAAGGAAGCGAAAGCTTTCTGTCGGGGCTCCGTAAAAATTTCCGCGCGGTAAAGCCCGCCGCGGCAAAGCCCGAGGGGAAAAAGACGGTCAAGGTCCCCCGTCCGATAAGACAGCCGCGAAAAGACAACAAAAACGGCGGAGAATAATACTGCCGCCAAACGAAAGGAACTCTGTAAAACAATGGATCAGAACTTGAGCGGAAGGGTCAGACTTTCCAACGGTATAATAAGGCAAAATATGGTTCTTATGAGCGGGCTGTTTGCGGGTCCCGTAATAGGCGCAGCCACAAGCCTTAAAAATTCGCTGGTGCTGTCGCTGGTTTTCTCCTTGGTTACGACGGCGTCGGTGGGACTGTGCAGACTTTTGCCGAAAAAGATCACATTTTCGGTAAGAATAGTGCTTTACGCCTTGATCGCGTCGGTGGTATACATACCCGTTATGCTGCTGGCGGAGTTTATTTTCGGCGCCGATACGGTGGCGTCGATAACGCTTTACCTCGCGATCATGGTCACTAACCCGTTCATCACCTCAAAAACGGAAAGCCGCTTTTTTCTGCGTTCCGTGCCGCTGATGTTCAAGGACGTTATCGGCTTTGTGCTGGGCTTCGATCTCTCCTGCATAATAGTGGGCTCCTTAAGGGACATACTTACGGACAATATGCTCTGGAACACCATTATACCCCTGCCGTTCCAGCTTTCGGCAATGGAAAGCGTTTATGGCGGATTCATTCTGGTGGGAGTACTGGCGGGGCTTTCCCGTTTTCTGTACGGCAGATTTGAAAAAAGAAAACGCCGCGGTCCGATACCGCGGGAAGCTGCCGAGCAAATCAAAAGACAAAAGGACATACAATAAATGGAAACTGTTTTTTCAAGATTTCTCGCCGCCGCGCTTCTCGGTATATTTATAGAAAACGCCGCCTTTGAGCGCGCCTTGGGCATAAACGTGCTTTTATACGCAGCGCGGAAAAGAGAAAATCTTATAGGGATATTTATCGGCGTGGTATACGTTACCACCGTTTCCTCCGCTTTCACCTGCCTTACCGACAGGTATTTTTCGGCGTGGAAGTACTATAATATAATGATCCCCTTCATCTATATCTTTATCGTATCCGCGGTCTATCTGCTCACCGTAATGCTTGTGTGGCGCTTTTTCCCCGCCTTTCACAAGAGGGTAAAAAAATACGTCCATTTGTCGGTGTTCAACTGCGCGGTGCTTGGCGCGCTGTTTATCCAAAGTCAGATAGGCGGCACCTTTGCAAGCTATGTGGGCTACGGCTTGGGAACGGGCTTGGGCTTCCTGCTGGCGGGCTATTTGCTCCATGCGGCGGAGGACAGGCTGAACTCGGAAAACGTTCCCGCCTCTTTCCGAGGCATGCCGATAACCATGATCTATATAGGCGTTATCTCGCTTGCCTTAAGCGCCTTTTGGGGATAAAAGAAACCGAATTAACGATTTTGGGAGTTTTGCACTATGAAACGTAACAAATCCATAAAAATAAAACGCAGCAAAAGCAGGCTTTACAAAAAGAAAAAGTCCACCGCCAAGGTTGCCGTTGAGACAATAGTATTCGTTTTGATAGCGGGCTGCCTGGTGTTTGTCGGCTATTCCGCCGCGGGACCGCTCATAAATCTTTGGTCGGGGGGGACCGACAGCGAGGTCACCAACTGGACGCCCGAGGAGCCCGACACGTCGGAAAACGGGAGCGACCCCAACCAAAGCGGCAGCTCCGATACGGACGAAATAGCCGTCACCGACGAAGCCGTTTCCGAGGAAACGGGGATATACCTTTTGAAGGAAAGCGATCTGAACAGCTCCGCCGCCCTGTCCGACGCCCTTAAAAAGGCAAAGGAGGCGGGATTTAAGCAGGTGCTTATCCCCTTGAAGAACGATAACGGAGACCTGCTTTACAAAAGCGGGATCGCGGCGGTCAAGGACACCGAGCTCGTTATCGGCTCTCTGCCCGCGGGTCAGATCGCGGCGGCGGCAAAAAACAACGGGCTGACTCCCAAAGCGATCGTACCCGCTCTGTTGGACAACAACGCGCCCTCCTATGTGGAGGACGCGGGGTACCGTTTTGCCGACGACAGCTATTTTTGGCTTGACGCGGCGGCTGCCAACGGCGGAAAAAGGTGGCTCGATCCGTTTTTGAGCGGCACAAGGAGCTATTATTCGGATATGGCGAGAGAGCTTACAAGCGCGGGCTTCGAAGAGGTCGTATTGTCGCAGCTCCGTTTCCCCGCGTTTACCGCCTACGATCAGTCGATACTTGACGGACGCAGCTTCACCGACGACAGGCACACCGCTCTTACCGCGCTGTATAACGCGGTAAATACCGCCTCGGGCAAAAAAACGGCTGTGGCGGCGGATATAAAAGACGTGCTGGCGGGGTACGGACAAGGCTTTTCCGCCACCGCCGAAATATTGAACGACAAGACCTTTACGGGCACCCTTTACTTGACCGTAAGGCTGAGCGATTTCGACAACCGTCTGGAGATAGGGGAAAACAAATTTATCGGTCTTTCCCCCGACCCTGCGCAGAAAGCGGAAACGCTTATAGGAAAAGCTGCGGAATACATCGGAACAAACGTTACCGTCGCCGTGGTCATAGACCCCGACGGCTTGACGGAGGAGCAGCTTAAGGAGTGCTACGGAAGATTGGAGGCTGAATAACACCAATTTGCTTTAATTACCAGGTGATATATTATGAAAAGAACAAAACTTTTTGCTTTATCCGTTACAACTTGTATGTCGCTGTTATTGCAGGGCTGCAATATGCCTTCGGCTACTGCGAGCGGCGGGAACGATTCCGTTGAACACAAAACTTTCTCCGAAATCCGCGAAAGCTACGAACGCGAAATTGAAGCGATTAAAAGCAAAGGCTATGATAATCTTAACTTTGACAAAGCTGTATTCGCCCCGCCGCCCGAGGTTGACAGCATTAGTGAACTAAAGCTTGTGAAGCTTTCGGGGAAAACAACCGATGAGATATACGATTTTTTCTGTAAATCCGTCGATACGCTTACTGGAAATAAATATACCGATGAGGAAAAAGGGCATGAAATCCGATTTTTGGACGGAGAGCGCGACGAAAGCAAGTCGCCTCCGTATGATTTTCCGAATATCGACGAATACAAAAGCGGCAAGGAAACGGACGACCCGTGGCTCGTGCTTGACGACAAGAATTATTTTATCTGGCTCGGCAGCGGCGTGCTGCTGAAATTCAATAACGGCGATTTACTTGATTATGAAGGTACTCCTCGCGCCGACGCTGACCTTGAAGGCGATTATACGATGCTGTCGCACCGCCATGTACTCTACACCGAGGACTTGGCAAGCACGGAAGCTTATCGGCTGATTGACGGCGAAATCTCAATAGCCGACGCGGCAAAATTCGCGCAGAATTATCTGGACAATCTGGCTTTCACTCCGTACACCGACGCAAACCTTGTTAAGCCCGTGATTTGCGCAGTAAACGTTTTTGACATCGGCAGCGGCTGTTACGGTTACGACTTTGTGATAACTTACGAGTACGACGGCGTTTGGTTTGACCGCTACGAATCGAAAAACGGCGGTCGGGGCTTCACCGGCGTAGACACCGACTATGACAAGCGCACATACGGCTCCTGGATGGGCTGTATAGATATGATAAGAACGAATAAGATTCACTGTTTTGCAGACGTTTCAATGGGCTATGACGTAGTGGATGGCGAGCCGATAACGGAAATTATCACGGTTGAATCTGCCGCCGATACAGTAAACAATTTTTTCAGCGGGCATATGAAATTCTCTGTAACCGAGGTTTCAATGGTCCGGCTGCATACAAGCGAATATGGCGCGGCAGAGCAGGAAGCCTATCCTTGCTGGAAATTCAAAATGTACGCGAACGGGGAGATTTATCATACGTTTGTCGATGTGATTACGGGCGAAGTGCATCTGTATATTCAGGCGGTGTGAAATGAAAATGATCAGAACCTTAAAATGCGACTTTGCACGAATCGTTTTAAGCCGCGCATTTGGCTTGGCAGTCGCGGCTGTAGCGGTTTTGTGCTTCTCCGTGCAGATTTATATGGATCATTCAACCTCGAAGGTTTATTCGGCTTTCGAGGCGCTGTTTTTGCTCGAACCCGCCGTCCGCACGGAGATCCCCGAGCTCTCCGCGCCGATGATAATCCGTATGGCGCTCACCGGTTATTCGGCAATGGCGCTGCCCGTAACGGCGTCGTTCACGTTCGTGATCTCGTTCATCACCGAGCGCACGAGCGGGAATATGCTTTACACAATCACGCGCACGGGGCGGTGGAAATATTATATTTCTAAATTCGTTTCGGCGATTTTGAGCGGCGGATTTTGCACGGCTCTCGGCGTAATTTTTTTCGGAGCTTTCGCTTTTGTTTTATTCCCGAATTCCTCTCTTGAGGAAATGGAATGGGCGTTTCCAAACGGCATTGCGATCGGGATTTTCAAGAAAATTCTCTCCGCGTTTATTTACGGAATGACAAGCGCTCTGCCCGCGTTTTTCCTTTGCGCGTTCTGTAAAAATCCATACATAATTTTGTGCTTTCCGTTTATGCTGAAATTCATTTCCGAGGCGGTTTTGGGGAAAATTCAAACAAACGCGTGGGCTTCGGAGAATTACGCCGTTTCGGATTTTATCGCGCCGCTTTTCCCGAACGCCGCAAGTCAGCTTGCCGATATGCAAATAGATGATCGGTTTTGGGCGACGCTGATTGTAACAATTGTTTTTGCCGCAATTTGCTTCGCGGGATTTGCGATTATTATGGAAAAACGCACGGACAGGGGACGTTAAATTATGACAAAAATCAGCCTGAAATCCGCGTTAAAATGCGCCAAAACAGACTTCACAAAATGGGCGCTCAATTCGCGAATGATAATTCTCGCGGTGATTGTCGTGTTCATTTATATTTGCGCGGTACAGCCCTTGACCGAAAACGCGGCGCTAATGGGAAAGCCGCTGAACGCAATTGAGCCGTACGTCGCCGCGCTGAATTCGGGCTCGCTGCTGCTGATAATTCCGCTGGGATTTCTCGCGATTTCAAGCGATTTCCCGAAAATCGACGGCAGCGCGATGTTCGGCTTGGTGCGAACAGGGCGAATAAATTGGTTTCTCGGTCAGATGATAAACCTCGTAATTATGTGCGCGGCGTATTTAATTTTCGTGTTTTTCGCAAGCACAATTCCCGTTATTGTGGGGAGCTTTTGGGGGAATAATTGGAGCGATGTCGCGGTGTATTTCAGCGTGGAATTACCCGACCAAGCACAGAGCTACGGCGCGCTTTTGCTCCCGAAAAACCTCTTTAATCACCTGACGTTAGCAAGCGCGGCGGCGCAAAGCACGCTGTTTGTTTTCGTGTATCTGGTGCTGCTCGGAATGATTTTGATGTGCTTTACAATTCACGGGAAAAAGACCGCGGGCGTTATAATTTGCGGCGCGCTGATTTCAATAGGCTCCGCGCTTTGCTCGACCCGCGCGGATCTGATGTGGGCGCTGCCTATGGCGAATTCAATCGTGTGGCTGCACTTTACGGAATTCCGCCGCGAGCCGTTCTTCCCGATTTGGTGTTCTGCAATTTACTTCGCCGCGTTTATCGTTTTGCTGATAGTTTTGTGCTTAATTCGGCTGAAAAAATTCGATTGCTCGGCGGTGGATTCGGAAGGGAAGTAATTATGATTGAAATTAAAAATGTGAGTTTAACTTTGCAGAAAAACGAGATTTTGAAAAACGTTTCGGCGCATTTCGAACACGGCAAAATCCACGGCTTGATTGGCAGAAACGGTTCGGGAAAGACAATGCTTATGAAGTGCGTATGCGGCTTTGTGAAGCCGACAAGCGGCGAAATCACAGTCGCGGGAAAACGAATCGGCAAGGACTGTGACTTTCCCGAAAGCTTAGGGATAATCATCGAAACGCCCGGATTTATTCCATATTATTCGGGGTTCAAAAATCTCAAATTACTTGCCGATTTGCGCGGGAAAATCTCCAGAAACGACATTCGCGAGACAATGGAAAAAGTCGGTCTTGATCCGAATTTGAAGCGTCACGTCCGTAAGTATTCTTTGGGTATGCGTCAGCGTTTGGGGCTTGCGCAGGCAATCATGGAAGACCCCGAGCTGCTGATTCTCGATGAGCCGATGAACGGTCTCGACAAGGACGGCGTTAAGGATATGCGGCAGTATCTGCTCGACCTTAAGACTCAAGGCAAAACGATTTTGATCGCCTCGCACTCTGCGGAGGATATCGACGTGCTGTGCGATACGGTCTGCGAGATGGATAAGGGTGTTTTGACGGTTGTCAGATAAATATTTCATCTTATTAGACCTCCTCGGAAACTGGAGAAGCGCCGTATGACGCAGCAATTTTGCCG
>JAMPHV010000042.1 GCA_023663265.1 Bacteroides sp. | reverse complement strand
CCGAGTACCCCGCCTGTCCGACCGTGACGCCTTTTACGGTGTTGTCCGCTCCCCAAGCCGCGGTACCGTCCGCGCTCCACCTCAAAATCTGCCCGCTTGCGCCTCCCGAGGGGATATGCTTGTTCCCCGAAGTGACGGGGTGTGTGTAGGCGTTGGCTCCCGCCGCTATCCCGTCTAACTTTATCTTGTCGGCGGCGCTCATCAAGCCGTTGGCGCTTTGGGTCGCCGCATTGTAGGTGGTGTTGTTGTCCGCTCCCCACGCCGCGGTGCCGTCCGCGCTCCAACGCAATATCTGCCCGCTTGCGCCTCCCGAGGGGATATGCCTGTTCCCCGCGGTCGTGGGGTGAACGTAAGCGTTGGCACCTGCCGCTATCCCGTCTAACTTTTTCTTGTCGGAAGCCGACATAAATCCGTCCGCGCTTTGGGTCGCCGCGCCGTGACCGTGGCTCCCCGCCGCCTTTCCGTTCCAAGCCGTCCTTTCCGCCGAGGTCACATGCCGAACGCTGTCCCCGATATGTCCGCTCATTTCGGAAATGTCCTCCAATGTGGCGAAGGTGTGAGGAGTAACCGAAACGGTCACATTTTCCGCGTTGCTTAAGGGTATCACAAAATCGTATTCCAGCAAATATTCGGGGTTTTCCTCCTCCGTCGGCACCTCCTCGCCCTTTTGATCCTGTATCAACGCCAGCAGTACGGGAGCCTCGCCGCTGTTTTCAAGCCTTGCGAAAATGCCTATCTGCCTTAAGCAATACCCCTCCGTCAGTCCGTTGTTCTGTACCCTTACGTTGACCGTCACGCCGTTTTTTATCCGCTCGACCCCCGCCGTCTTCAGCTCGTGCTTCGGCTCGTCAATATCCTTTAACGCCATAAGCGCCACGGAGGGCGAGATCTTTTCCCCTCCCACCGCCGAGACTATCTCTATACTGCCGCCCGCAACGCACCTTGCCAACAGCTCCAAGCCGACGTTGGTCACTACCGCTTCGTTCCAAGACATAATACTATTTCTTTCCTTTCTTCCTTAAATAAAATTATCAATTATTAAAACCTGTTCACCGAAACCGCGATCCTTTTATGCTTTCCGCCACTTTTTACCCCCGCATACAAAACGGGGTTTTTGTCGGCTTTAAAGGTGACGCTGTTGTAATGATCGAATCTCATATTAGCGGGGAGCATTTCGTCAAGCAGCTTTTTTACCTCCGTTATCTTGCCTTGCTCCCTCAAATGAGTTACCACCCGCAGGAAATAGTCCTCCTCAAAGCTCTTCGCAGCCGAAAAATCCTCTCCGCAGACCGCCTCCAGCCGCTTTAACAGCATACGGTAGGTGTAGGGCAGCTTTGACAGCCACCTTGCCCTGATAACGCTCCTCCTTGCTTCAAGGTCGGCGCCCGCCTCGGGCAGTATTCCCATAAGCCTTTCAAACCGCCTTATCCCGTACTCCTCCGCCGTATCGATAAAGCCGCTGTCCAGCGTCCGCTTTGCCTGCTCCCAAAGCAGCTCGAACTCGGGGTTTTCGGCGTTGAGAGCCGCCTCCGTTTCGTCGTATTCCCTTAAAAACGGCGGCAGATAGGACAAAAGGTCTGTTTTTCTTTTTGCTTTAATCAACCTCCACACCTCCGAGCACGGGGATCTGCAGCTCCCCCAATATCAAATTTTCCTCCTCTCCGTTGAGCCTTGTCCCTCCGATATCCAGCACCCCCTTTACCGCCAACAGCCGTGTCTCTATCTGGCTTATCCTCACAACAAGCGCCGAGGAGCTCTCCCAGCCTTTCCGCAGCTCCGAAAAATACTCCTCCGCCGCGTTTTCCAGGGCTTCCCTCAGATTTTCAAGGCTGTACCCCGTTTCAAAGGCGATTTTTGCGGAGATATTGACGGGAACAGCCTCCGCGCTGCGCACCGTCACCACGTGCCCTATCGGAGCCAGTCCCAAGCCCTCGCCGCCGCAGAGCTCGGGGTCGAGCTCCTCCTGCACCTTTTTCACCAGCTCCTCCGAGGCTTCCCCAAAGTCCGAGCCCAGCACCGTCACCAGCACCGTGCCCCCTACCGTCAGCTTTTTCTCCTTAGCCGCCTTAAACACCGCGTCGAGCCATTTCTTGGGCTCCTCGGGAAGCGCGTCCGCAATGCCCTTGTACCATTTTTCCGTTTCCTCCGAGGGGATCAGCTCCGAGGGCTTGATATCCCCGTTCCACACTCTTGTGACCTTGGTCTGACCTACTCCCGCTATGGCGTCGGTCTTGCTTACATAGTCCTTGACGTTTCCTCCGAACGCCTTTTCCTCAAAGCTTTCAAAATACCTTTGCCGCAGCTTTTCGGTGTCCTCCTCGTCCTCTCCCGGTATCAAAAGCTCGGTCAGCTCCGCCGTTTGAAGCCCGCTGACATAGTCTATGGGCGTAAGCCGTCCGAGACAGTGATTCCTAATACTGCCCTCCTGCTCGCACTCCATTTTGTACTCTCCCTCCGCCAGCTTTTCGGCGGCGATGAAATTCAGCTCCCCAATATTGAACCTTTTCCCTTCAATATCGACGTTTTTCGGGGTAAATTCGCCCCTTGCCGCCGCCCTTGAAGCGGGATAGGGCGTTATCCCCCTTTCGCCGCACCGCCTTATCAGAAACTCTCTCGAGGCGGTATCGCCAAAGCTTTCGTTCAACACCCGCTCCAGCTCTATATACAATGCCATGATCTCGAGGGCGGCGGGGGAGTGGGCGTCCCAAATGACCGAGCCCTCCCGCTTGTCCAACTTATTGCTTACCCTCGACATCATACGGTCCAGTATTTCCTCATAGCTTATGCCTTCAAACATTTACGCTCCTTTCCGCGTCAAAGCTCCCGAAAACGGTCTGTACCTTAAAACGGACAGATACCGTCCCCTTTTCGCTCAGATCGAACTCGAAATCCGAAACGCTCTCTATACGGCTGTCCCAAAGCAAAGCCTCCGTTATCCGCCTTTCCAGCTCGGGGCAGACGTAGGAAACGGGCTGCCCGAACAGGTCCGCCAGCTCCGTCCCGTAATTTCCCGAATAGATAACGCTGCCGTACCTTTCGGTCATCAGTATCTTGTAGACCGCCTGCTTCATCGCCTCGATCCCGTCGGCCGTTCCCCCGATATATTCCTTTTCCCTGTCCATTCGGTGGGTCAATGTGGGCTGCTCCGCTATTTCAAAGCCGTTAAGCGCAAAGTCCGTTTTCGGTATCATTCCGTCCATTCCCCCTCGGTAACATGCTCGCTCACGCGGTCCAGCACAACGAACCTCTGACCCTTGTCAAAGCGTATCAAAAGCACCTTTTCTCCCGTCCGCAGACCGTTGTATATTTTGATCCTCTTTCGTCCCTTGTACCCGTGCTTGTGCTTGGTGTCAAGATCTCCCCCGTCGGTGGGTCCCAAGGGGGTAATATGCGTATGCAGGGGCGGCATAAAGCTGTCGTTTTCGGTGAAATGACTTACCTCGATATCCGCCCAATGATCCGTCACCGCCTTGGTAAGCACAAGCTGCTCCGCTCCCAATACCAACTTCTGCTCCACCAGTATTTTCAGCGGGCTCGTCCCGATAACGCTCCCGAAACACACCTCCACGGGCTTTTCCGCCTTTACCGCGTCCACCGCCGCCTTTTTTATCACCTTTACAAATTCCGCCGCGTCAAACATTTTTAAAAAGCCATAATAAAATTGACAATTGATAATTGATAATTGATAATTATTGTGTCGCTTCGCGACACATTTAAATGTTTCTGCAAGCTTTATATGCTTGCAGAGACATTCAAAATCTGCGGCGGAGCCGCTCCGTAATTATCAATTGTCAATTGTAAATTATCAATTATCAATTTATTTCCCTCCTCTCGTGCAGATTCATATTCGTAATGTTAAGTCCATAAAGTGCTCGTCAAGCTTAAAGGTGTGGGTCGCCTTTTCCACAAGCATAAAATTGTTTACGGAGGTATCTCCCAAATCGAGCTTTACCGCTATCATGCTGCCCGCTCTGACATTGCGGTCGCCGAAGGCTCCCGTTATTTTCAGCTTGCGCGTCTTTGCGTTGTACAGCTTAAGGAGCGCCTCCGCCTTTGCCTGTCCGTTTTCGCCCTCCTTCAGCGTATCGTAATACTGCAATATGCCCCAACGGTCGATATTTCCGCCGTCTTGGGCTATGTACACCTCTCTTTTGCCCGTCTCCTCGTTGTCGTAGGTCAGCTTTATTTTATTTCGGGTGTCCGAATCGATGCTTGAGGAATATTCAAAATTTTCTCCTTCTTCCTCGTCTATCAGCAGATATTCGCCCCCTCTTTTCACGAGCATGGAGGAGATATTTTTCAGCGCCAGCCTTCCGACATCGTCGTACAGCACGAACATTTCCCCGCTGTTCTGCAAGGTAAGGTCCAGCGCGTTTTCTATCATATCGAAAAGCGAGGTGTTTTCCTCCACCCGCGAAGCGATCTTAAAGCCCGTGTCCTCGATCGTCCCCGTTTGCAGCTCGAAATCCGCCGCTATCATCTTCACCAGCTCCGAGGCGGTCTTGTTTTCGTAAACATAGGTGTCCTTATTGTTAAGATAGCGGAGCTGATCGTAGGCGGTGACCTCGATCAGCCCCTCCTTATCGCGCCTTTGAGTAAAAATATACCCGTAGAACACCCCCTCCCCCTCAACGCTCAGCCTCACCGCCGATCCCTCGGATATCTCAAGCCTCTTGTCGTTCAGTATTTTGAACGTCAGCTTGCCGGGCGCTCCCCGTCGGTGGGTCGTCCATTTTACGCCCTCCGCCGTTATCGGCTCAAACGCTCTTTTTCCGTCACGCGACGAGATCAACAGCCTTATTTTGTCCGTTATGCCGTTCATTTTTCCCTCCCGTCATATCACCCTTATACTGTTCCTTGTGACCCAGCCTAACCATTGTCCCGAGGGCGTAGTGACATGATAGGCGTGGGAGCCGTCAAGATTGATAAAGTTGATTTTTCCGCGGTAATCGGTGCGGGTCTGCCCTGCGGCTTCGCCGTAAGAATTGCCATAAAGCCTGCCGTTTATTATTACGTCGCAGCCTATCGTTATCGGCTTTTCCGCTGTCGTGGAGGCGCTCCTTTCGTTGGTCTCCGCCGCCGTGCCATCCGAGCCGAACGTCCCTATGGATTTTAAGCCGTAATCGCGGTACTGCCTAAGCTTTATGCTTAAAACAAGGTCAAAGCCCTGCTCCGCCGCCTCGGTTACCGCAAGGTCCTCCAGCGATACCTTGATATCGGTGGAAAACAGTATTTTTCCGCTCGGCATAACGCGGGAGACAATGAACTGAAAGGGTCTTTTCTTATCTCTTAAGCCCTCGAGAAAATCCAAATAATATTCCGCAGGCTTTACCCTCTCAACGGAGGAAAAGGGATAGCTCACCTGAGGTATTATACAGTCAAAGCGTATCTCCTTAAGCCCCGCGCGCTTCAGTAAATTTATCTCGCCGCCGTCGATAAGGCTTATTACCCTGTTCAGCCCCTTTTCGCTTATTTCAAGCCTCGAGGGCGTGACAGGCAGCAGACATTTATCCAAATAAAAATCGTAGCTTCTTGCCGACATTGCTCCTCCTTTCCGACTAATCCCACGCTTTTTCCGAAACTACCCCGACCGCCTCGGAAACCGCCTCCGCGATCGAAGAAACGATCTCCTCGATATCCGTTTCGCCGCTTATCGTATTTGTCATATTGGACATATCTATATGTATCTCCGCCGAACCGCCCCCAAAGCCGCCGTTATCCGTTTTCCTGATCTCCGCGAGCTCATTTTGACGGATATCCGACAGAGAGCCGTCCGAAAAAGAGGGTATCACCGTCCGCGCCGACCCGATAATGGGCGGGAACGCCGCTTCACGGGACGGAACGGCGGCAAATACCGCGTTTGCCGCTTCAAGCCCCTCTTTTCCGCCCTTATAAACGTTAGTCAAGACCTCGTCGGCCGAACTATACTCGGGCAGCACCGCAGCGTGCGCCTCGGGAACGGCAAATATCAAGCCTGCCCCGCCCAAAGGCTCCCCCGTCTCGGTCAAATTTTTAACCGTCGGCTCGGTATTACCCGCTTGCGCCGCAGCTCTTAAAACCGCGCCGTAAACGTCCGCCGTATTCGCGCTTTGGCTTGACCGCGTCGGCGCGTAAAAAAAGCTTTTTTCTTCGGCTGTTCCCGTTTTTGCTTCCTCAATCCCTTTCGGGGTGCCGAAAAATTCAGGGGAACGCTGATTAAAGCGCAGCGTAACACAATCAGCCGCGCGAGAATGACCGTTTGAGCGGGGCAATTGTGTTTTGATCAGCGTTTCCTTAGGCTCGGCTCCGTATATCGGAAGCTTCGTTCCCGCAAGCCCGATTTGCGCCCGCAGAGCGGGCTGCTCTCTCGGCTTCGCAAAAAAGGCTTCCGAAAAAATTTTCGGATAAGGGTCGGAAAATACCTGTAAATAAGACCCGTCGGCAATTTTCCCGCTTCCGTTCGGCGAAGCTCCCTTGTTCTCCCCCGCCGTCTTCGATCCCTCCTTAAGCCGCATATTGTCAATGTTGCCTTGCGGCTGCGCCATAGCCTTGCTCGATGCGCCGTCCCCATAGAGAAAGGGATATGCGGCTTGCCCTCGAACGGTCATATTTTCCTCGGCGTAAGGCAAATCCGCTCTGAAAAATACGGCCTGAGGGAAATACATACCCGATACGCCCGAGGCTGCCGTCCCTGCCGAAACGCCGCTACCGCGGGGAAAAGCCGCTACTACCGCGAATCTCGGCGGACGCTCTCCCGAATCGAAGCCTATCCCCCTCTCCGTTAAGGCGGACGAGCGGAAAAAAGCCTGCGCGGCTTTAACGATAACGCCGTCCTCCGAGCTCGTCGGCGTGTAAAGCCCTTCCGTACTTATAGGCGCAGGTGCGAACGCGGTATTTCTTATGACCGCATTGGGGGCGGCGGCTGCGGGGACGGCGCCCGCTTCTTCCTCGGTCTTGAATATCCCCTCCATACTCTCCGAAGCAAGCTCGTCGGAAGCCGTCTCGAAAACGCTTGCGCTGCTGCGGGCAAGATCGATGTTCCCAAAATCGGAATTACGTGTGCTGCGGAAAAATCTGTCCAATAAATCGTATATATCCATTTTATCACGTCCTTTTTTCTCTTCTCTCCGATTCCAATCTTATTCTTATCGCCGCTATAACGAACGCCTTTTCGTTCTCATCCATATCGGCGAACGCCGAGGGCGTAATATGCAGCTTATGGAGAGCGTAATAGGCGTAATTGGCTTCGCCGTCGCCCCCGATTATCAGTTTTTTGCCTGTTCCGCCCTTTCCTCCAGAGATATGTCAAAGCCCTGGAGCTTCTGCACGAAAGCCGCCAGCTCGCCGTATTCTCCCGGGTCGTCCACAAGGGCGTACAAAAGCTCCTCGGGAGACTTGACCCCGTAGCTGTCCTGAAGCTCCGCGTCATAAAGATCGGGATACACCACCGAGGCGGCGATAAGCTTACCGATATATTTTGACGCGTTGAGCTTTGGGCGGTAGATATTCGGCTTACCCGCCGCGGGTATCTCCGACGTACATTCCTCTCTGAGAATATCGTTTTCCTTTGAAGTGATGTGCTTCAGCTCCCATTCCAGCGGCTTACCGTCCTTGCCGCAAAGCGACCTTGACGCGGGGTATTTTACGTTGGGCTTGGGTATTTTGTTTTCCTTCATAAACAAAGTGAATCGTGACATTTTTTCCTCCTTTATAATCAGTTTGTCAAAAATCCGTCAAGAGGGGTAAAGCTCTCGGGCATCTTAAAGTCCTCGAAGGTAAAGCTCATTTCCTCGTCCAAATACTCTCCGTCCGCGTTGAACTTAGCCAGTACTCCCCCGTCGATGTTGCAGTCGATGAGCACAATGGTCTGTCTCCCCGCCGCGGAGGTCTTGTCCTCGTTGGTGATCTGTATCTCGAAATAAATATCCTCTCCGCTGTCCTTGTACTTTATCATAAGCTCTCTGAAAATCGAGGTGTTGTAGTGGAAGGTAGCCGTTCCCTTGCCTTTCCAGCCGCTTGCCTTGTTTCCGCGACCCGTCTTGCCGAGCAGCGGCACCTCGGTCTTGTTTTTCTGAAACTTAGCCTCCAGGTTGATAGCCTGCATAAAGTTATACCGTCTCGACCCTATCGTCACATAACACTCGGCGAGAGCCGCAAAAACGGTGTCCTTCGCTTTCATAACAACATTTTCCATATATTAAGCTCCTTTTCTCCTTTTTTATCAGCCTACCGTGACCGTCATATAAAGCTTGCTCATGGCGTTGACCACCGTCACCGCGTCCTTTACCACGACGGACTTTTTGCTGTCTCCGCGGGAAACGGCTACGTCCTCGTCGGAAAAATCCTCGATGGCCCTTATGCTTTGGAGCTGTTCATGGTGCTTTACGATATCCGTCCAAAGCGAAACTCTCCCCGCCTTGTCGTTGGGCACCACCCCCAAATACTTGGTATTGAACAGCACTGCGATATCGTTGGCGATCTGATCGATCACCCGTACCGTCTGATTGTCCTTAAATACCTCTCCGACAGTATCGCCGACGGTCACAAGGGTATTAATATCCTCCAATACTCTTATCTCGGAGCCTACCCTGTGCAGAACGAACTCCCCCCGCTTCACCGCAGCCTTGAGCTGAGACTGGGTATACTCCGCGTCAACGGTAAATTCGCCGTTATAGAGCTTGTTCTGATTGCTCCTGTTTATTTCGCAGCCCGCCGCCGCGCCCGTTACCCAATATACCAGGCTTTCCTTGGGAGCGTTTTCGTCCGTGACGCTGTTTTTGACGCTTATAACGCCGCAGTGATCCGCCTTGGGGTGATCGTGGAGCACAAGCTGAAACTTTATCCCCTCCTCGTCTCTCATACGCTTTGCAAAAGAAGTGAAAAGGTTCTTTTCCGCCTCGTCGGAAACCAACGCGCCCATTGCGTTAAAGCCGCAGCTTTCTATCTTATCGAGATAAGCCCGATAATCCGCCGCCGTTATCTCTCTGTCGGTGCCGCCCGACAAGGGTATCCCCGCCGACGGCGTAAGCTCTGCCGACACGTCGAAGGAAACAAAATCGTTGTCCTTAAGCTCGGCGGCGCCGCTTACCGTCTGAACGTCCACCTCTCTGCCGTCAACGAGCGTTCTGACGTTAAAAACGGTTTCCTCCCCGCCGTCCGTCTCGACCGCCGTTGTAATATCGTTTCCTCTCGCGCCGCCGTATTTCGCCAGTGCGATGGAGTTGCGCGCCCTTTCGCCGCCGCCGAGCCTGAAAGCGTACAAGGTTTTCGCGTTTGCGAACAGGTCTCTCAGTCCCTTTAGCCTGTCGTCCGTATACTCATAGCCGAAAAGCTTGAGAGAATCCGTCTGAAAATCCTCCCGATCGACCTCGAAGACCTCGTTTTCCGCACCCCAGTCAAGGGGCAGCGGCATGGTGACTATGCCTCTGTCAGACAGCTCCGCGGAAGCGGACGCCGCCGACACAAAGTTTATATACGCTCCGGGAAGCTGTTTGTTTTGTACCGTAAAGGTACCTCCTCCTAATGCCATATCGTTTGCCCTGCCTTTCTTTTTTAAAATTTGTTGTAATGAAGCTCTTCCATTTTCGGGGTCCTTTCGCCGAGCTTATAAACGAACATATCATAATGAAGCGTGAATTTTAACACACCGTCCTCCACCGCGCAGCTCATTTTGCTTCCTCTCGTCAAGTCCCCGCCGACGGTAATGTATTCGAGACAGCCGAACAGTCTTTCCGCCGTCCTAATGCATTCCCGCTTTTCGTCCTTTCCCTCGGGATAAAAGGTCACCGAAAAAATGCTCTCCCGAAAATACCGCCCCATGGGAAAGGGTATCTCCGCCGTGCTTTCACATTCGATGAAAAAGCAGGGCTTGCGTACTCCCTGCCTTACCCTTTCGGCGTAAACGGTGTACATACTGCCAAATTCGGCGCTGAGCGCCCCCGCTATCCCCTTTGTTATCTCCTCCCTCAATTTTTCCTCCTTTCCGCCGCGCAGCTACTTGTGCTTTTCAAGCGGCTTTAGCCGTATTTCCTTATGAGTGGGATAAAGCGCCTGCTCCCCGCTGTACCCAAAGCTCAGCTCCTCTCCGTTTACCGTTACGGCGATCCTGCTCCCGCAGGGTACCGACAGCTCGGGCGGCAGAAAAAGCTTTACTCTTTGGGAGGACTCCGCCGTGTTTTCCGTCTGCTCCAGCGGATAGCTCAGCTCGAAGGACAGCCGACAGGGAACGTTTTCCGCAAGCTTTACCTCCCGCTCCTCGGTAATACCGACCTCCGAGACCTCCCCACTGTACCCGTATACGGTGCATAAATGACCGTAGGCGCTTTCTATCGCCGCCCTCGGCAAACGCCTGTCAAGTCGCGGCGCAGCTCGGTCAGCCGCGGGAGCATGCCCGTTTGAGTCGGGCTTGCTCGGCGTTTCGCTTGCTTTTACCATTTTATCCTCCCTCCGCCCTTAAGCTGCTCTTTTCCCAGCCTTACAAGCCGCTCGGTAAGCATATCGAACCGCTGCTCGGGGGTAAGACTTCCGTCTCCCACCGCGAACTCGGTGTTGGTGTCCCCCACCTCTATACGCTTAACGGCGGGATCGAGATCGAGCCCTTTCAGCGATTCGGGATCAGCGGATTTTTTTGCCTTAAGAAATTCTCCCGCCGCCATATTCAGCATAGGCTCCGCCAGATCGAGGGTAAGATACTCTATGTTCAGCCTGTTCCTTATATAGCCCTCGGCGCAGCCGACAGCCCAATCGAGAAGCGCGTTGTCGTTCTCCTCCGCTTCATAGCCGAAGATATTCAGAAGCGCCGCAAGCGACCGTCTCAGCGCCTCGTTCCCTCCGTCTGTCCCGCTTTTATCCGCAATATTCGTTTTTACCGCCCCTTTCCTCGGTTTTTTTCTATAATCAGCCCTTTGAAATAATTCTCGCAATGGCGATGGACTTATGAGGTATATGCTTTGTCCCGTCGTTGATCACCGCCCAGTTTTCTCCGTTGGCAAGCTCCTCGTTTGAAGCCGAGCCCACAAGGTCGGCGGGCTTTTCAAAGGAAAGACCGTCCGCGCCGCAGATATAGCGGTCTCTCACATACAGCGTGTCCTCGCCGCCGTTGGTCCTCGCGTCGCGGCTCATTTCATAGGGTACCGAATCGCCTATATCGTCAAGAGTTATCGCGCCCTTTCCCAAAATATAAGTGGTGTAAGCGGTACCCTTGCCGTCCGCAGCTTCCTCCGCGGGCATGCCGTCGTCCACCAGCACCGTCCTGCCGTTCCATGAGCCTAAGGACAAATCGCGGGTTATGCCGTCCCTGTCCGTATAGGTGAGATATTTCATAAGCTGGAGATTTTCAAGATTGGTGGCTACCTCGCTGTGCATGATCACAAGGCTGAACGCCGACTTGTTGTCTCCGCACGCCTTTTGGACCGCTCTGTTGAGGGTGGTGGCTCCCACTGCGGGCTCTTCTTCTCCCGTAATGTCGAGGGTATGATTTTCGACGAACTCCTTGGCGCCCTTTGCTCTTACGCTGCTCCCCTCCGTGTTCATGGAGAAAATGCCCTTAAGCATGGCAAGCAGTATCCCCTGCTTGACCTCCTGCTTATACTCGCCAATCTGCTCCGCAACGCTGTCCATAAAGTCGGCGCCCGCCGTGATGTTCCTGCTGAAGGAGCGCTCCGTCCAGCTGTCCATTCTCGACGCCGCCACAAAGCCCTGCTCGTAGGTGGTGGTGCTGCTCGAGGTCACGTTGCTGCTGCCGTCGTTGTTCTGCGAGGTGGAGCCGTTTATTCTTCCGAAATAGGGAATACGCGCATACAGAGAGCCCGACTGTCCCGACAGCGCAAGCTTGGCGTTCTCGTTCCCCTGAACCGCGCCCGAGCGCGCAAGCTCGCTCTTGTTAACGTTGGGTATCTTGTTTACATAAGCGCCGAAGGCTTCGGCATTAAAGGTCTTTGAATCGAATTTTGACATTATCTGCATTCCTTTCTTTTTTTAAAGCATTTTGTTTGTTTAAATCATTATGTTATATTGTATATTATCACCCCCTTTATGCTTCCCTCTCCAGAAACGCCACCGCCTCCGAATAGGTCATATCCTCCGCGCTTATCTCGGGCAGAATATCCGAGGAAGCCTCGGGACGGTACCCCGTAAGAAACATCACCGAGTCCTCAAACAAAAACGGAGCTTTTTTTCTGAGCCGCGCAAGCTGCTCCGAAAGTCCCGAAATCCTTTCTCCGTCAAGGCTCAGCCTTTCTTTATCCAGCAGCGCTTCGACAATTTCGCTGTTCCTTGCTCCCGCCTCCTTTAAAGCCGCCTTTAACAGCAGCTCAAACAGCCGCCGCTCATACGCCGCTTTTTGCCGCGCCGATGCGTCCTCCCTTTCGCGGTCGGATAACTCGTTTTTTTTGGCGAGCTCCGCTTCAAGGACGCTCAAACCCTCCAAAGCTCTTTCATACTCCGACTTAGCCACATACTCGTTTTTAAGCGCCTCGCCGATCTGCCCGAGCTTGTCCGCGGAAAGCGCAAGCCCGCTCAAATGTTCCTCCAAAGTCATTTTCTCATTCCTTTCTCCGCTTCGCCGTCCTGCGCCTCTATCCTTTTAAGCTCGGCGGCGGGGTCGTTGACCCAAGGGTGCTGCGCCACTACCGTTTCCTTTGAAAGTATGCCGAGAGAGCTTACGCAGTTGGCGATGGATTCCGTCTCGTTTATCAGCATATCGCGGTTGAATATTATCTCCGCCCGGCGGTTTTTGAAGCGTCCTGCTCCGTTGGTGCAAAGGCAGGTGTCCACAAAGGGAAGAAGCTGTGCAAAGGCTGCCTGGAGCTCGGTCTCCATATCGTTGGAGTCTAAATCTATGTCGGTATACATGGATTTTACGTTAAGCTGATTCGGCGTACCGTAGCCCTTGTCGTAAAGGCTTCCCTCCTTTGGGTTGAAGCCCATGGCGTTTTCAACTATCCCCTCCTTGAGCACGCCGATTATCGCCTTGTAATTGTCGGGGTCCGCCTTCACCTCCAACGTCTCCACGCCGCCCTGCGCCTCGCCGTCGCAGCGCACCTTAACGGCGCCGTATGCCGCAAGATTTCTTCTGAACTCCCCCAAATTGGTCCCGTCGTAATTTTTCAGCACCAATATGGTATTTCTCGCGTCCTCCTGCATATTGTTCTCGAAATCGGACAGCATCAGATTCAAACCGTCCTGCAAGGTCTTGACCCTTTTCAGAAGCGGTATCTCGCTTTCGCAGCACTTTATCGGTATAAGCGGTATCCTTTTCCATGCATACATATTTCCTCCGCCCTTTTCGCCGCAGCCCGCCTTTACCGCATAGGGAAATCGGTTGACCCGATTCCCCGCGCCGATGTCGGGAATAAGCGCGCCGTCCCTGTAAAGAAAACGAATGACGCCGTTTTCGGTGTAAACCTCCGCTTTTTCCCTCACCTCAAGCCTTTTTCCCTCGTAAATCTCCGCCGTGTACAGTCTTACCGCCGCTTGCAGCTCGGTATGCTCGCTGTCCCTCCAAAATGGAAGTATCTCATAGGCGGGAAACACCCTAAAGCTCAGCCTGCTCTCATTGTCGTAATAAACATAAAGCCAGGCTATACCGCCGTTTAACGCCGCCTTGCCCGCGTTTTTGAGGGTACGCATAAATTTCTTGTCAAAAACCCCGTTCAGCGCGCTTATGTACTCGGGGTCGTCCCCCTGTATCACAAAGGGCTTTCCCAACAGGTAATCGGCTTTTTGGGTCACCAGCTTTCCGTAAAGGTTATAGACCACTCTGTTGTTGGGCAGATTTTCCACCTCCTCCCTCATGCCCCTTTCGCCTATGGCGGTGCGCTTTCGGCGAAGGATATCGTGGTCCCCCCTGTAGTACGCAAAGCCCTTTATCTGCATTACCCTTTGAGGAGAATGCTTCCAGCGTGCAAGCTCCTTTTCGAGAAATTCCTTGTCAGTAAGCGCTCCCGACTCGGAGCGCCGTATCAAACGGCTTATTTTTGTCAGTATCGGGTTCATTTGTTATCCTTTCTTTTGACTGTCGAACAGGTCTATTCAAAGCTGAACGGGTCCGCGCACGACAGCTCCTCGGCGGCGTACCGCATGGCGTCCATAAGATGATCGAAATCGCCGCAGGGCTGGTTTAAACGCCTTCCCGTGGTCTTGTCCGTTTTCCAGGTGTAATTTGATATCTCGGTAAGGAAGTTGACGCACTTCGGGTGGATAATTATCCTATAATCCCGAAGCAGGTCTATACCGCTGTTTACGCTGTCTCTGCCCTTTCTTGCGCTTCTTATGCGAGTAAGTCCGAGAGCGTAAAGCCTGTCTATGCTTTTCGGCTCGGCGGCG
This sequence comes from Bacteroides sp., assembly GCA_023663265.1. Classification (GTDB taxonomy): domain Bacteria; phylum Bacillota; class Clostridia; order Oscillospirales; family Ruminococcaceae; genus Ruminiclostridium_E. The sequence goes on along the minus strand of JAMPHV010000042.1, from coordinate 4,715 downwards.
TCGGCTCTTATCCGTTCCTTGCCGTAGCCCATCGAGATTATTTCCGCGGCGACAGCCTCGTTGCTCATGCCCTTTTTGTACAGCTCGTCAAAAACCCAAAGCGTTTTCGCTTTAACGTCCGCCAGACCGCAGAACAAGGCGGTAGGGTCGTTGGTGTACCCGAAATCAAGGCCGAAAAGAGAGCGTATGCCCGCGGAGGACTTTATTTCCCCGATATCGAAGGCTTTTTCTTCCCAGTTTTCGTATATAAGCCCGTCGGTTATCCCCCAGTTGCCCAAGCCCGCCACCCAATAACGTCGGGGATCGTTGTTCTTCATGCTCTCAAACACTCTTCTGTCGCTGTCGTCCAGCCACTCGTTGCAGGTATAGTTTGTGGTAACGGCAAGCGTCTCGGGGTCCTCCCTGTCGAAAAATCTTGATTTGAGCCAGTGCCTCTCGTTCCAAGGGTTAAAGGTGAGCGTTATTTGCTTGAAAAGCCCGCTTTCCTCGGGGATAGCCCCTCTTATGCTTTCGTCCAGCATATTGAAATCCTTTTCAGAGGATATCTCATACGCTTCCTCTATCCACGCCCAGCACAAATACCCTTGCCGTACCGTTATTGAGGTTATTTTCAGCGGATCGTCCAGTCCTCTGAAATATATCTTCTGCCCCGTGGGGAGATAAGTCATTTCAAGGGGACTTTCCTTTATTTCCCACAGCTCCCGCACTCCCAAGCGGTCCACAGCCCACCTGAGCTCGGTGAAGCAGCTGTCCTTAAGAGTACGGAAAACCTTTCTTACTACCAAAAGATTGGCTCCGCTGTACTTCATAAGGTTAAATATATACCAAAGCGCGGTGGTCTTGCTTTTTTTGGAGGCTCGGGAGCCCTTGCAGACGCGGTACCTCCCCCTCCACCTCCAAAACTCGCCGTAACCCCCGCCGACCGCTTCGGAAAGCCTTATAATATTTTTTTCGGACACAACTGTATCATCTCCTTTCCGAAAAACGGCGGACTGCCGTCAATTGGCGATCTCCTCCTCTCCGCATATTATCACGGGCGTGTTAAAAGCCGCCTCCGTTTTTTCCTTGAACATTCCGTACCTTTTTCCCAAAAGCTCGGCAGCCTTGAGCCGCTCCTTTGTCGAAACGGTTATGTAGGTGGTGGTCTCGCCGCTTTCGCTGACCGAGGTCTTGGTCTGCTCGTCGCAGCTGCCGCGCATCACCGAGGTAAGGTACTCGGTGATTTCCCGAACGTCGGCGATCCTTTCGCTGTGAATGGCTTCCATTTGCTCCTTAAGGTATCTCTTCACTCGGGGCGATTTTAAGACTTGGTCCGCATACCCGCGGGAGTAGCCGCTTCTGACCGCTGCCTGCACGGCGTTGCAGTCGATAAGATATTCGTCGCAAAAACGTTTTTGACGGTCGGTCATTTTCTGTCCTTTCTTTTTCATTGATCTTCGTTTTCCTCCTTTTCCTCAATATCGGGACGGCATTCGGCATGACAGTGAGGACAAAAAACATACAGCTCTCCGTAAATACGGTCGTAATGCTGTATCGTTTCCTCCGCCGAAAGCCGCGTCCCGCACAGCGTACACAAATATTCTCTCATGATCTCCTCCCTTTTTTTTCAATAGCCTGTATAATTTTCAGATACCCATATAATAAAAAATTTTAATACCATATGAATATTAAAAAGATACTTCCATAGCCCAATTCGGTATTGCCACCAAAAGCTTTTTACTGCGAGATCGACCCCCTTGGGCAGCACGTCGTATCTTTTTAGCTTTTTGTAAGTTTCTTTTTCCGATACTCAAATGATATCACACTCCTTTCGATTTGTCAATAGCAAGTATCTTATTTTTCTGTTTTGCACAAAACAGCTTGACAAAAATATAAAAATATGATACAATTCTTACAAAACTTAAATTTGGAGGATCACCCCTATGAGAGATATAGGAGCGTATATAAAGCAGCTTCGCACCGAAAGAGGTATGACCCAGGAGGAGGTGGGGAAGCTTATCGGCGTTCAAAAGGCGGCGGTGCAGAAATGGGAAAACGGCACCGTACGCAATCTTAAGCGCAGCACTATCCTAAAGCTTGCCGACTATTTCGGCGTATCGCCCTCCACCTTTGTGGACGAAAAGGACTCCGAGGCTATCAAAATCGCCGACATCTACACCGACGGCTTTTACAGGATACCCGTTTTCGAGACCGTATCGGCGGGCTTCGGCGCCTATGCCGATTCGGCGGTCGCGGACTATGTCCCGCTCCTTGTCCGAAACCCCTCGGAAGCCCCTCTGCTTATGGGGCTCAAGGTGCACGGCGACAGTATGTACCCCAAGATCGAGGACGGCGACATTATAGTGGTGCGAAAGCAAACCTCGGTGGACAACGGCAGCATCGCGGTCATTCTCGTGGACGGCGAGGAGGGACTGGTCAAAAAGGTGGAATACGGAAAGGACTGGATCGAGCTTATTTCCATAAACCCCGAGTATAAGTCAAGGCGCTTCGAGGGCGAAGAGGTGGAAAGGCTCCGCGTGGTGGGACTGGTAAAGCAGATCATAAAGAATATCTGACAGTTAGGAGAACTATATCTATGAGCGTCAAATCAACGTTAACGGACGCCGCGGAAAGCGGCGCAAAAAAAGCCGCGGAGACCGCCGTCAACCGCGCCGTCAATGCGCTTGCCGATTTCGTAAAACAAAAGTACAGGGAGCATAAGGTGGATATCGGCGCCGCCTTTGAGCGGTATCTGGAAAACGCTTCCCTCCGCTATAACAAGGTCCGCACCATAGCAACGGGAGACGCGCAGCGCACTGTTATCGGCGACGACAGCATTTACGTAAGCATAGGCGTTAAATACGGTCAAAGCGAATTTTCCTCCGAAACGGCGGAATCGATACTGCGCATAGGCAATAATATACTGATCTCGGGCAGCGGCGGAGTGGGAAAATCCATGCTTATGCGGTACCTGTTTTTGAACGCCGCGAAAAGAGGAAACTATGTTCCCGTGCTTTTGGAGCTGCGGCGGATAAGCGGACAAAGCTCGGGGCAGATATCCGTATTGGAGCTTATATACTCCTGCATGAAGGATTTTGACGCGGATATGGATAAGGAACAGCTTGAATACAGCCTGCGTTCGGGCTGCTATCTGTTTCTGCTGGACGGCTTCGACGAGGTAAAGGACGCCCTTGCCGCCGAGGCTGCCGAGGTGATACAGAGCTTTTGCTCAAAATATCCGAAAAATTCCTGTATCATCACGTCAAGACCCCGTCAAGACGCAAATCTCTTTGAAACCTTCAGGACCGCGGACTTAATGCCTATGAACAAAAAACAGGCGGTGCTTTTGGCTTCAAAAATACGGACCGAGGACGAAAAAACGGCTGAATTTTGCAGACAGCTCGACGAAACGCTTTACGAACAGCACAGGGACTTTGCGGAAAATCCCCTGCTCCTGTCCATGATGTTTCTGACCTTTATCCGCAGCAACTCGATACCCGAACACCTGTCGGATTTTTATCAAAAGGCGTACGACGCCTTGTACAGCGCCCACGACACCAACAACAAGGGAAGCTACAAAAGGGATTTCAAATGCAAGAGCCTGGACGAGGGCAGCTTTAGGCTGCTTCTCTCCCGCTTCTGCTTTCAAACGTACTTCAAGGAGATATACGAGTTTTCGGAGAAAAGCATTTTATCTCTTTTGGGCAGCAGCATTCAAAAATTAAGGTTAGAGAACACCTCGGCAAAGGATTACCTTGCCGACCTGCGCAATATAGTCTGTATGATAATAAAGGACGGCGATACCTACCGCTTCTCCCACCGCTTCTTCCAAGCGTATTTCGCCGCCTGCTATACCACCGCGCTGACCGATGAGCAGCAAAAAACGTTGTTTGAGGATAATTTATACAAATCAATTTATTGGGGTAAGCGGGATTATTACGAATTGCTCTGTCAGCTTGAACCCGAACGCTTTTTTGAAAACGCTTTGGAAAAAAATCTGCGAATCTTATATAATGATATCAGCAAAACCTCCGACCCGGATACTTCTTTACTTAAAACACAATCCAAAGGGATTTCGATACAAAGCGACTCGGTTAAAAAAACCTGTTGTTTTCGGGTAAAAAATATTCATATGTCAAATATTATAAGATTGTTTAAAGTGCATTTAATAAAAATATATAATTTATTACATAATGAAAATAATAATGATATAGATATTGAAACAATATGCAAATATATTTCAAAAATCACTGAATTGTCATATATCAATAATTATTATCTTTCATATGAAAAAATCGACAAATCCGAGCTTATAACAGAGGAAGAAAGAGCCGAGCTTTATTCGGCGCTCAACCGTGTTGACCGTACCCCCGAAACTCGCGCCGCGATCCGAGCATGGCTCGATCAAATCGACAAAAAACGCCAAAGCCTTAAATCAAGGAACTATATAAACGACCTGTGACCCGTCCCCCGCTTCTGCTCACATAGTCAGAAAAACCGCTCCATAATTTAAAATTTCCCCCTTGACAAACCTCTCCCTCCCCTATATAATATAAACAGGCAGTTCGTAACCATCCTGCCTCGGGCGTGCCCGAAATCAAAACTAAGGAAGTATATGACTAAGACGTACGCGCCCGCTCTTATACTAATTCCAAATAGAATTATGGACAAAATTTTACAGGGTTCATAATTCTATTTGGAATTACACCCTAAGCACTATTTCCAAATACTCCTAT
>JAMPHV010000041.1 GCA_023663265.1 Bacteroides sp. | reverse complement strand
CGGCGTCTCTAAAAGATAGACTTTGTCTATCTTTTAGAGCGAAAACAGTATAAGAGATTGTTTTTCGCGTTGGTGATGTGTCTCGCCGTCAGAAGCTCCGCAAGCTCGCCGTCGCGGTTCTTAACGGCTTCGAGTATCGCTTTGTGTTCGGATACGGTCTTTTCGGCTCTTCCGTCGGTATGGAGCGAAATATCCCGCGCCCTTTTTATATAGTTATGGAAATTGGAAAGCATAAATTTAAGAGGGCGGCTTCGGGAGGCGTTGTAGATGAGCTTGTGAAAATCGCTGTCAAGGCTCCATATTTGCTCGGCGTTATGTCTTGCTAAGTAAAATTCCTGTAAATCTACGATCTTTTCCAGCGCCAGAAGCTCCTCCTCGTTTATTTTTTCCGCGCAAAGCCGCGCCGCCAAGCCTTCTATCCTTATCCTCACGGCGTAAATATCCTCGATATCCTTTTCGGTTATGCCCACCGCTACCGCGCCCCTGTTGGGGATATACCTTGCCAGCCCCTCGAGCTCAAGCTGCATAAGCGCTTCTCTTACGGGCGTTCGGCTCACTCCCAGCTCCTCCGATATCTTCAGCTCGTTAAGACTGTCGCCGTCCTTGTATTCGCCGTTCAGCACGGCGTCCTCGATCGCCTTGAAGACCTGTACCCTTAATGGGGTATTATCCGGCTGTAAACGCATTTTTTTCATCTCCTCCCGTCAAAATCTCACCGCCGTACAGCTTTACCAAAGCCTCCAGCTCTTCGTCGCTTATAACGGTAGCTCTGCCGTTTTCGTATTCTTTGTCCGTCCATTCCTTTATTTTTGCTACGCAGGGGTGATTTTTATTTACCGCCCTATTCTCGGGGAGCCGATAGTGATCGTTTATCCAAAACGCTATGCCCGCAAGCCCCGACGAGATGCTCACCGCCGCGGCGGGAGAGCGGCCGAGAAATTTTTTTGTGTCGAAAATATTGTATATTTCCTCGTCCTTCAATAATCCGTCCGCGTGTATGCCCGCGCGGGTGAGGTTAAAGCTCCTTCCCACAAAGGGGGTCATGGGCGGCAGCTCGTAGCCCGTTTCGTTTACGATATAGTCCGCCAGCTCGGTTATAACGCGGGGCTCCATACCGTTGAAGCCGCCTTTGAAGGAGGCGTACTCGAACACCATTGCCTCCAGCGGCACGTTGCCCGTCCTTTCGCCTATGCCCAACAGGGAGCAGTTGACCGCTCCCGCGCCGTAAAGCCATGCGGTGGCGGCGTTTGCGACGCCCTTGTAAAAATCGTTGTGCCCGTGCCATTCGAGCATATCGCTTGAAAAGCCCGCGTAATGCTGCAAGCCGTAGATAATGCCCGAAACGCTTCGGGGCAGAGCGACCCCCGCGTAGGGTATGCCGTAGCCCATAGTGTCACAGGCGCGTATTTTTATCGGAACGCCGCTTTCCTCGGACAGCTTTCTGAGTTCATGGGCGAACGGTATAACAAAGCCGTAAAAATCGGCTCGCGTGATGTCCTCGAAATGGCATCTCGGACGAAGCCCCGCTTCAATGCAATCCTTTACCACTCCGAGATATTTGTCCGAAGCCTGCTTTCTTGTAAGCCCCATTTTATTGAAAATATGATAGTCGGAGCAGGAAACTAATATTCCCGTTTCCTTTATGCCGACGTCCCTTACAAGACGAAAGTCCGCCTTTGAGGCTCTTATCCATGCGGTTATTTCGGGAAACTCAAAGCCCAGGTCCATACACTGCTCAAGCGCCTCTCTGTCCTTTTTGGAGTAAACGAAAAATTCCGTCTGTCTTATTATTCCGTTCTCGCCGCCCAGGCGGTGAAGCATTTTGTAGATATCCACCGTTTGCTTCACGGAATAAGGCGCGCGGGACTGCTGCCCGTCGCGAAAGGTGGTGTCGGTGATATAAATGTTTTTCGGCATATTCATGGGTACATGACGGTGATTGTAGGCTATCTTGGGTACCTCCGAATAGGGAAACATCGCTCGGAACAGCTCGGGCTTTTCAACGTCCTGCAATTCGTATTCGTAAGGGTCAAATTCAAGAAGATTGCTTTTCTTGTTAGGCTTTATTTTCATTTTTTTCGCCGCCTTTCCGTATTCTTGTATTATTGTATACAATTATACAATACGATCTTGGATTTGTCAAGAGGCTTTCATTTTATCCAAGCTTTAAAGATTTAAAGATTTATGCGTTTATACTTGAAGTTTTTCTCATTTTGTGGTAAAATAAAACCAACTAAATATGAAAGGATATTGAAAAATGTCAAGTGAAATCAGAGATATTGACCTTTGGGAAAGCGGAAGCCGCAAAATTCAATGGGTAAAGGATAATATGCCTCTTCTCAGGAGCATTGAAAAGGATTTTTCCGAGACAAAGCCCTTTAAGGGGCTCAAGGTCGCCCTCTCCGTTCATCTGGAGGCGAAGACCGCATATTTGTGCAAGGTGTTTGCGGCAGGCGGCGCGGAGATGTACATTACGGGCAGCAATCCGCTGTCAACGCAGGACGACGTGGCTGCGGCATTGGTGCATGACGGTCTTAACGTGTTCGCGTGGTACAATTCCACCGAAGAGGAATATCACCGTCACATTTCCGAGGTAATAAAGATTTCTCCCAACATTATAATAGACGACGGCGGCGATCTGGTCCACCTTATCCATACTGAGTACCCGCAGCTTATAGAGAATGTTATCGGCGGCTGCGAGGAGACCACCACGGGTATTCACAGATTAAAGGCTATGAACGCGGCGGGGAAGCTTAAATTCCCCATGGTGCTGGTCAACGACGCAGACTGCAAGCATCTGTTCGACAACCGCTACGGCACGGGTCAGTCGGTATGGGACGGCATCAACCGCACCACCAACCTTATCGTTGCGGGTAAGAACGTTGTCGTGGCGGGCTACGGCTGGTGCGGCAAGGGCGTAGCCATGAGAGCGAAGGGCTTGGGAGCCTCCGTTATAGTTACCGAGGTCGATCCGATCAAGGCGATGGAAGCGGTAATGGACGGCTTCAAGGTCATGAAGATGACCGAAGCGGCAAGGATAGGCGATTTCTTCGTTACCGTAACGGGCTGCAATCAAGTCATCTGCGAGGACAGCTTCAGAGTGATGAAGGACGGCGCGATATGCTGCAATGCGGGACACTTCGACGTTGAGGTAGACGTGGCTAAGCTTAGGGAAATAGCCAAGGAAAGCCATCTCGCCCGCAACAACATTATGTGCTACACCTTAGAGGACGGGAGAAGAATAAACGTTATCGCCGAGGGCAGACTGGTGAACCTTGCGGCGGGAGACGGACACCCTGCCGAAATTATGGATATGAGCTTTGCCATACAGCTTTTGTCCGCTCTGTATCTTACACAGCACAGGGGCGGTCTTACCGAAAGAATCATAAACGTGCCCAAGGAAATCGACCGCGAGGTAGCGGAGCGCAAGCTCAGATTTTGGGATATCGAGATCGATCATCTCTCGAAGGAGCAGACGGATTATCTTAACGCTTCCGAATAAATAGGCGGCAATCTTTCAACAATCTTTCACGGAAGGAAATTTTACTTATGCAAAAAGAATATTTTGTGCTGCTGTCGGATATAATCGACGAATATTCGCTCGAAACCATATATTGCCCTTGCAGCCCCAAGCAGATCAAGATCAAAAACAACGACGTAAACCGTCCCGGGCTGCAGCTGGCGGGCTTTTACGAGTATTTTGACAGCACCAGAATACAGATAGCGGGCAAGGCGGAGTTTGCCTTTATGGAGCAGCTGAGCGAGGAAAAAAGGATATCCGCCTTTGCGAACCTGTTTTCCCAAAAGCCCCCCGCCTTTATCGTGACCCGCGACCTCGAGATATTCCCCGAGGTGGAACGGCTGGCGGTGGAAAACGAGGTACCCTTGTTCAGAAGCAAGCAGAGCACCTCGGAATTTATGGCGGCGCTCATCGCATTCCTTAATCTGAGACTTGCCCCGAGGATCACCCGTCACGGCGTGCTCATCGAGATATACGGCGAGGGCGTTCTTATATTGGGGGACAGCGGCGTGGGCAAAAGCGAAACGGCGATCGAGCTGGTTAAGCGCGGTCACAGACTTGTGGCGGACGACGCGGTGGAGATACGCCGAACCTCCAATATAACTCTTGTGGGAAGCTCGCCCGACAATATACGTCACTTTCTTGAGCTGCGCGGCATCGGTATCATCAACGCGAGACAGCTTTTCGGTATCGGCGCGGTAAAGGTGAGCGAAAAGATCGATATGGTGGTGGAGCTGGAGACCTGGAACCCCGAAAAGGTCTACGACCGCATGGGCGTCGATAATCACTATATGTCGATCTTGGGCATAAAGGTGCCGTATCTTACCATTCCGGTAAAGCCCGGACGTAACTTGGCGGTCATTTTGGAGGTCGCCGCCATGAATAACCGTCAAAAGAAAATGGGCTACAACGCCGCTCAGGAGCTGCTGGACAATTTGGGAATGAATATGGAAAGCGCGGATACGATAACCGATATAAACGGTTCCGTCTGAGTTACGGGGGCGGAAATTACGATTCTTTACGGCGCAGGCAGCCCCGCAAAGCTCGCTTTCATGAAAAAACGATCGATAGAAATACTGTGAGGAGTTATCTATGTTTTTTGAACAAGAAAAGCTTATTTTGGACGGTCACGAAATATTGCTGCGGAAAGCGGAGATAGAGGACGCGCCGCTGTTGGTGGAATATCTGCGTACCGTCAGCGGAGAAACAAGGTTTTTGTCCAAGGAGGCGGACGAGATCGATCTGACCTTGGAGCAGGAGGTAGGATTTATCGAAAAGATGAGCGGTCCCGAAAACCTGCTGATAATTGCGCTTTCGGACGGAGAATACGCGGGAAACTGTTCCTTCTGCAAGCACGAGGGAAGCAGGAGATATGCTCACCGCGCAAAATTCGGCATAGCCTTGTTCCAAAAATTCACCGGCTTCGGGCTGGGGCGCGTTCTTACGGAAAGAGCGGTGGAATGCGCCAAAAAGCTCGGCTACGAACAGCTCGAGCTCACCGTTGTGTCAAGCAACGAAAGAGCGCACAGGCTTTATCAAAGCTTTGGCTTTGAAGAATACGGAAGACTGCCCAACGCCAATAAATACGACGACGGCGCCTATTCGGACGATATATTTATGATAAAAAGACTTTAAAGGAGATTCAACGGTTAAAATGAAGCTTATAGCAGACTTGCACACACATACCTTAGCCTCCGCGCACGCTTATTCCACCGTCACGGAAAACACCGCACAAGCGGAGAAGTCGGGACTTAAATTTATGGCGGTAACGGACCACGCGCCGCAAATGGAGGATTCGCCCCATGTATGGCATCACCATAATCTGAACGCACTGCCGAGGGTCATCAACAACGTATTCGTGCTTAGAGGGATAGAGGCGGATATTATCGATAATAAGGGAAAGCTTGATATAGACGAGGATCTGGCAAATAAATTAGACTGGATAGTCGCAAGCTATCACTGGGGCGAGGGCTCGAAAAACGAGTTTACCGAATCTTATTTAAAGCTGCTGGAAAATCCCCACGTTTGCTGTCTGGGTCACACCGACAGCAAGTGGTTCCCTTACGACGTCAGGGAGGTGTGCAGAGCGTGCGCCCACTTCGGAAAGGCTATGGAGCTCAACGTGGCGCGCATACGCGACGAGAGCAGGACGGAGACCCGCGATTTTTACCGTAAGCTGCTCAACATTTGCGCCGAGGAAAACGCATACGTGGCGGTAAATACCGACTCGCATTTTTGGAGCACCATAGGTAATTTCGATCCCGCCCTTAAGCTTATAGAGGAAGCGGGCTTCCCCGAGGAGCTTTTGCTTACCGCGGACGCGGAAAAAATAAAAGAGCTTGTGACTCGTAAAAAGGGAACGAATATTTTTGAATAAAATTCAAGGAGTAAAAATATATGTATAATATCGGCATCGATCTGGGCGGCACAAACATAAAGGTAGGCGTGGTAAACGAAAGCTTCGATATAATTTCGAGAGCAAGCGTTAAAACAAACCTGCCGCGTCCCGCCGAGGGAATAGTGGAGGGAATATGCGAGGCGGTGAATATCGCTCTCGAGGGCGCAAAGATCGGTCTCGAGGACGTTACCTCGGTGGGCATAGGGACCCCGGGAGCCGCCAACAGAAGCACGGGCGTCGTGCTTTACAGCAATAATTTGGGCTTTGACAACGTTCCGTTGGCAAAAATGCTCAAGGAAAAGCTTCATAGGGACGTTTACGTAGAAAACGACGCCAACGCGGCAGCCTTCGGCGAATACCTCGCGGGGGGCGGAAAGGGCTATGAAAACGTCGTGGTCATAACCTTGGGCACAGGCGTTGGCGGGGGCATCATAATTGACGGAAAAATATACACGGGCTTTAATTTCTGCGGCGCGGAGCTGGGTCATACCGTTATCGAGTACAACGGACGCCCCTGCACCTGCGGAAGAAAGGGCTGCTTCGAGGCTTATTCCAGCGCTACCGCTTTGATCGCCGCCACAAGGGAGGCAATGGAAAGGGATAAGAACAGCAAGCTTTGGGAAATAGCGGGCTCCTTGGACGGCGTTGACGGAAAGACCGCCTTTGACGGAATGAGAGCGGGGGACAAGACCGCAAATGCCGTGGTCAAGGAATATATCGAATATTTAGGCTGCGGTCTTACCAATATGGTCAATATCTTCCAGCCCCAGGCGCTGCTCATCGGAGGAGGCGTATGCAGGGAGGGAGACAATTTAGTGCTGCCTCTTAAGGAAATGATCAAAAAAGAGGCCTACTGCATAGACGAAAACAACTCGACGGTGCTTGACGTTTGCAGACTCGGAAACGACGCGGGGATAATCGGCGCGGCTTTCCTTTGCAGACTGGCGGATTGAGAGCCTGTTAAGAAAAATTACGTGAAAGGCGTTGGGCGAAGCATGGATCATCGAAGAATCGAAAGTATCTGCGAAAGGTACGGCGCGGAGTATAAGGAAAACGAACGCCTGGCGAGCTATACCAGCTTTAAGATCGGCGGACGCTGTCCCGTACTGATAAAGCCCAACGGAACGGACTGTCTTAGGGAGATCGTTTCGGTATTTGACAGCGAAAGGGTCGAGTACCGCGTTATCGGAAAGGGGAGTAATATTCTCGTTTCAGATAAGGGCGTAGGATTTCCCGTTGTGTCGCTGTCGGATATGGCGGGAGCGGCTGTAGACGGGGAGGTAATACGCTGCGGGGCGGGCATGCCGCTGATGAAGCTTTGCGGCTTGGCGGCGGAGCACGGCTTAAGCGGGCTCGAATTTGCTTACGGTATTCCCGGAAGCGTAGGGGGAGCGGTCTGTATGAACGCGGGAGCCTACGGCGGAGAGATGAAGGACGTTGTTTCGGAATGTTCCTATATTGCTCCCGACGGAAGTATTGTCACGGCTGCTGCCGAGGAGCTGGAGTTTTCCTACCGCCGCAGCTTTTTCAGCGGTAAGAAGCACATTATAACCGAGATCGTTTTAACGCTCCGAAAGGGCGATAAAGAAGAAATACAAAGCAGAATGAACGAGCTGATGCAAAGGCGCAGGGATAAGCAGCCTCTTGAGTATCCCAGCGCGGGAAGCACCTTTAAAAGACCGGAGGGCGATTTTGCGGGCAGGCTCATAGAGGCGGCGGGCTTGAAGGGCTGTTCTCTCGGCGGAGCGCAGGTGAGCGAAAAACACTGCGGCTTTGTGGTGAATAAGGGCGGCGCGGTCTTTGAGGACGTAAAAGGGCTTATTGAAATAATTCGCGAGAGGGTAAGAGAAAGCTCGGGGGTAAGCCTTGAACCCGAGATCGTGATATGGGAATAGAACGGAAAGGAAGTTATATTATGGAATTTATTATTATAACGGGTCAGTCCGGTTCGGGAAAATCACAGACCATCAACGTTTTGGAGGACGCGGGATTTTTTTGTATAGACAATATGCCCCCTCAGCTCATACCGAAATTCGCGGAGCTTTGCGGAGAAAACGGAACGATAGAAAAAATAGCGATAGTAACGGATATCAGAGGAGGCACTCTTTTTTTTGATCTTCTCGATAATATCGGTCAGCTTAAGGAGCACGGCATCAACGCAAAAATATTGTTTGTAAGCGCGGAGCACGACGAGATCAGGCGTAGGTACAAGGAAACGAGGCGCAAGCACCCGCTGCTTGACGCCGCGGAGGGAGATATAGACAAGGCCATCGACGCGGAATACGATATTTTAACGCCTATAAGACAAGCGGCGGATTACTTTATAGATACCACTCATATGACCACCAATAATTTACGGGAGGCGGTCCGCAATTTATTTGTGGAAAACGTTACGGACACTCTTCTGATAAGCTGCGTAAGCTTCGGCTTTATGCACGGGATACCCGCGGAGTCCGACCTGGTGTTTGACGTTCGCTGTATGCCGAATCCTTTTCACGTACCCGAATTGAGGAATTACACGGGTCTTGACGAATGCGTTCGGGATTTTGTCATGAGCTTCGAGGTTTCAAGGGAAATGCGTAGCAAGATGTTCGATATGATCGATTTTCTTTTGCCTCAGTATATAGCCGAGGGGAAAAGCCAGCTCAATATAGCCATAGGCTGCACGGGAGGGAGACACCGCAGCGTCACCTATACGGAGCAGCTTTACGATCATTTGTCCGAGAACGGTTATAAGGTGAGGATATTGCATAGGGACGTTAACAAGGGGAAAAAATAAAGGAGCGGCTATGTCTTTTACAACAGATGTTAAAAACGAGCTTTGCGGCTTTGAGCTGTCTCATAAGGACGAAAAAACCGTTTTGTACGGGTTTTTGTACTGTCTTAAGGAGCAAATGGAGTATTTTACCGAAAGCGAAGCGGTCAAGGATTATATAAAGAGGCTCGCGGGAGACAGGGATATTTGCGCGGAGCCGATCCAAAGACGCGGTCGGGACGGTTTTTTGCTTAGGCTTGACGGTATGGGCTTTGATGTTAATAATTCCGAGATAAGCTCCGATCGCGTTGACGGACGCGATGAAAATACGGGGCTTTTTTTGCGGGGCGCTTTTTTGGCGTGCGGGATCGCCGCCAATCCCGACAAGGAATATCATCTTGAATTTTCGGTAGGGTCAAGGGAAAAGTCGGACAGGCTTTGCAGGCTTATCAACGAAAGCGGAATGAACGTAAAAAAAAGCTGCCGCAAGGGAAAGTATATGCTTTATACCAAGGACAGCGAGGGCATAAGCGATATTCTTACCTTTATCGGCGCTATGATAAGCTCAATGGAGATCATGAACGCCAAAATTTACAAGGGCGTCCGCAATAATGTCAACAGAGCCGTTAACTGCGAGTCGGCAAATATTGAAAAGACCGTCGCCGCAAGCAGAAAACAGGTGGAGGACATAGAGTATATCGCCAACAGCAAGGGTCTCGGCATACTTACCGAGGAATTAAGACAGATCGCGGAGATACGCAGGGAGAACATCGAGCTTTCCTTAAGCGAGATAGGAAAGCTGTCGGAGCCCGAAATAAGCCGCAGCGGAGTTTACCGCCGCCTTAAACGCATAGGAGAGATAGCGGAGAGCCTACGGCACGAAAGAGGTGATCGGCCAAGTGACTGATTTTGTACATCTTCATGTTCATACCGAATACAGCCTGCTTGACGGCGTCTGCCGCATAAAGGGTCTTGCGGAAAGGCTTAAGGAGCTTGGACAAACCGCCTGCGCCATAACGGATCATGGAGTGATGTACGGCTGCATCGATTTTTACCGTACCTTAAAGAAGGAGGGCATAAAGCCGATCCTGGGGTGCGAGGTATATGTGGCTCCCAGAACGAGATTTGACAGGGACGGAAAGCTTGACTCCTCTCCTTATCATCTTATCCTGCTTTGCGAAAATAACACGGGGTATCGGAATCTCGTGAAGCTGGTGTCGGACGCCGCGGTAAACGGTTTTTACAATAAGCCCCGCTGTGACAGGGAAACGCTGAAGAAATATCACGAGGGGCTTATTTGTTTGTCCGCCTGTTTATCGGGAGAGGTGCCCCGCAGGCTTTTGGCGGGGGATTACGAAGCGGCAAAGCGCGCCGCGCTGGAGCACAGGGATATTTTCGGGGAAGATAATTATTTTCTCGAATTGCAGGATCACGGCTTAAGCGGACAAAAAAAGATAAATCCCTTTTTACAGAGGCTTTCGAGAGAAACGGGCATACCGCTTGTCGCCACCAACGACGCTCACTATCTCACGGAGGAAAGCAGCGAGGTGCAGCGGGTGCTGACCGCTATTTCCACCAATACCACCGTAAATGAAAAAAATCCTCTTAATTTCGGCACAAGAGAGCTGTATATCAAATCGGGGGATCAGATGGCCGAGCTTTTCGGCGGGGAGGCGGCGGCAAACACCGTTAGGATAGCGGAAAGGTGCAATGTGGAAATAGAGTTCGGTAAGACCAAGCTGCCCAAGTTCACCAAGGAGGGGGTAACGGATAACACCGACTATTTTAAAAAAGCGGTGTGGAACGGGTTAAAGGAAAGATACGGAGAGCCTGTGCCCAAGGAGGCGGTGGACAGGGCTAAATATGAGCTCGATATAATCATAAAAATGGGCTATGTGGATTATTTTCTTATCGTAGCCGACTTTATCGGTTATGCAAGGAGCAGAGGTATCCCCGTAGGTCCCGGAAGAGGCTCGGGAGTAGGCAGTATATGCGCCTATGCCGTAAAGATAACAAGCATTGACCCTCTAAGATTCAATCTGCTTTTCGAGCGCTTCCTAAATCCCGAGCGGGTTTCGATGCCCGATTTTGATATTGACTTTTGCTATGTAAGGCGGCAGGAGGTCATCGACTATGTGGCGAAAAAATACGGCGAGGACCACGTGGCGCAGATAATAACCTTCGGCACCCTTGCGGCAAAGGCGGCTATAAGGGACGTGGGGCGCGCTATGGGCATGCCCTACGCCAAGGTGGACAGCGTTGCAAAAATGATACCGTTCAGCCTTAACCCCTCCATCGAGCGTTCTCTTGCAGAGGAAAAGCAGCTTGCGGAGGCTGTTCAAAAGGACGCGGAAATAAAAAAGCTTATAGACACCGCCGTTAAGCTGGAGGGAATGCCGCGCCACGCTTCAATGCACGCGGCGGGCATAGTTATAGCAAGGGAGGCGGTGACGGAATACGTTCCCGTGCAGAAATCCGAAAGCTGCGTTGTAACGCAGTATACCATGGGCACGCTGGAGCAGCTCGGGCTGCTGAAAATGGATTTTTTGGGTCTGCGTTACCTTACCGTTATCCATGACTGCGTCGAGTCGGTAAGAAAAAGAGAGCCCGACTTTGACGCGGAAAAAATACCACAGAACGATAACGACGTGTTCAATATGCTGACCTCGGGAGGTACGGCGGGAGTATTTCAGTTTGAAAGCGCGGGAATGACCTCGGTCCTGTCAAGGCTGAAACCGCAGTCAATAGAGGACTTGACGGCGGTTATTTCCCTTTACCGTCCGGGTCCCATGCAGTCTATACCGACCTACATCGAAAATCGCCACAGACCCGATAAAATAACCTACCGCCATCCTCTTTTGAAGGATATATTGGAGGTGACCTACGGCTGTATCGTTTATCAGGGTGCGACTCGTTCCTAGTTTAAATAAACAAAGACTAGGCACACTTATAAGTAAGATATTAAGTATATATTGGTTAAAAAATGAGCCAGAGCTCGCCTGTATAGAAAGATAGATGAAAATAAGTGGAGAACTAATAATCTCGAAGTGTGGAATGAGGGAGTAACGACCTAAAACACACTCTTTAATACTCCGACATGCCTGCAAAGAAAACTTTGCTAGGATAGAAATATCCGATAAGGTATGAAGCTCGGTGAAGTCGGCAGAAGTTAGCCTAAGTTGAGGAAATAACCTAGTAAGATTGGTACAAAAGTGGTCAGAACCCGCCTGTCATGAAAAGTTAAAGTACAAGATATGGTTGATGATATGTCGGAAGTCTATAAAATGCTCATGGTGAGAATGTCACAACGACTGACGAACTTGCGAAATTAAGGGTCTATATACGACCATACAGAAATGTATGGAGCCATTCGGAATGGTGTTCGTGTGGTTGAGTAAGAATCTTGGTTATGAAAGACCATGTTGTGTTACAGGCACATCCTAGCGAACAGGCTTATAGCAAGCACCTAAAAGCATCATGTACAGATAGAGATTATTGGAACGGGGAAAGGTATCGAAAATTAAGTAATACTTAATTTAAACTGACGAAGAATAATAAGCAGTTGAATCGGTGCTGAAAAGTAGTGCTCGAACCTGTGAAGTTTCTGTAATGGAAATGGAGGAATGGGCACAAGTCGTTGGAATCTAAAACTTATTCATTCAAACACATAGGGATTTCGTGTATGACTAAAAAGGCTCACTTTCTGAAAGGAAGTGAGAGCCCTATGCCTAAAGAAAAGAAAAAGTGCATTGATAGTCTCAGACATAATGAGTACTATGATATGCAAAACCAGTTTGATGAACTTTATGACGAAAGCATAAGGAACTCGAAGTTTGAAAACCTAATGGACATTGTTTTAAGTGAGAATAACATTTTGTTGGCATATCGCAATATCAAGACAAATGGAGGTAGTATAACTTCAGGAACGGATGGTAAAAACATCAATGATATTGCAAGAATGGAACCCAAAGATGTAGTTGATAAGGTGAGATTCATAGTAAGAGGAAGCAAACATGGTTACAGACCAAAACCTGTAAGGAGAAAGGAAATCCCAAAACCAAATGGAACAACAAGACCACTTGGAATACCTTGTATATGGGACAGACTGATTCAACAGTGTATCAAACAGGTAATGGAACCTATATGTGAAGCAAAATTCTCTGAAAACAGTTTTGGCTTTAGACCGAATCGTTCAGTAGAACATGCAATAGCCAGAACATACAGAATGTTACACATGTCAAACTTATATCATGTCATTGAATTTGACATTAAAGGTTTCTTTGATAATGTTAATCACAGTAAGCTCATAAAGCAAATATGGGCATTAGGTATACAAGACAGAGAATTGATATATGTGATTAGGAAAATTCTGGAAGCCCCAATTAAGATGCCAGATGGAAGTATGGTTAAGCCAGAAAAAGGGACACCGCAAGGTGGAATTTTATCCCCGTTGTTGGCTAACATCGTTCTCAACGAATTAGACCACTGGATTGAAAGCCAGTGGCAGTACAGCAAGGTAACAGAGAACTATTGTATGAGAAAACAACCAAACGGCAGTGTGGACAGGGGACATGGATACAGAGCAATGAGAACCACAAAGTTAAAAGAAATGTGGATTGTGAGATATGCGGATGACTTTCGTATATTTTGTAGAAATGCAAAGGATGCAGAGAAAACAAAAATAGCTGTTGAGAAATGGTTAAAAGAAAGATTAAAACTGGATATTTCACCAGAAAAAACTCGTATCATAGATGCTCGTAAAAAGAGTATGGAATTTCTGGGATTTAAAATAAAAGTTCACAAAAAGAGCAAGAACACCAAGTATGTTGTTGAATCTCACATTAGTGAGAAAGCATTAAAGGATAAAGGCGAAAAGCTGGTAAATCAGGTAAAAGAATTTTGCAAGTATCAAGGTTCAGATATGGAAGCAAAAGAAGTGGTTGTATATAACTCAATGGTGATGGGAATTCAGAATTACTACAGAATAGCAACGAATGTTGCAAGTGACTTGAATAGAATTCAAAACAGAACCTACTTGATAATGTACAACAGGCTAAACACTCAAAGGGGAACTCGACTGGTTAAGAAAGGTCGAACACTGACAGAGATAGAGAAAAAGAGGTATGGAAGTTCTAAATCCCTAAGATATATTGCAGGGACTAGAGAACCAATATATCCAATTGGTTATGTACAGTGTACTCCTCCAATCGCTTTCAACAGAAAAATCTGTCCCTATACACAAGAGGGAAGAAAAATAGTGCATGATAAATTGGGTATCAATACCAGAATCATGTATCAGTTAATGAATCAAAAGATACTAAGCAGATGTATTGAATATTTTGACAATCGAATTTCGTTATACAGTGCTCAATACGGAAAATGTTTCGTGACAGGAAGAGAATTTACAGATGTGAATCATATCCATTGTCACCATAAAGTTCCAAAGAGCAGAGGCGGTACTGATAAGTATGAAAATCTGGTGCTACTTGATGAAGATGTTCACACATTAGTACATGCGAAAAGAATAGAAATTGTCAAAGAATATATTGATTTGCTGAAATTGAAAATGCCTGAAATCCATAAAATAAACAAACTAAGAGAACTCTTGGAATTGCCAATAATAGTTAAAAAAGCAAGAGCCTTATACTTGGTCATAAATGCGAACAACCCTAAAACGGACGATTGTACAACTCCTTGATTATATTTTGAAAATATCATATTATGATAGAGTAAGAATAAGAAAACGAGGAGGTTAAGTATGAAAAAATGTGAAATAAAACGAATCATGTTTTGGCTTGGTATTGTTGTGTCAATCATTCAGGTTTGTGCCTGTATTGCCATGGGATTTGAAATTTTCATTGCAACACACATGAATCCAGATGCTATCATAATCGAAGGCTACATCATGGGTGTATGCTTGATTATTGAGATTGTTTGTGGTCTTTATCGAGCTTACTCAAGCAAACAATAATTTTCTCAATATGCAATAATTCAAAATATAGTGGCTAAAAATGATATAACAACAAAACAAATTGTGCAACTGTCCAAATACAAAAATTACTTAGGTAGAATGAATAGAATGAGTTAAGATTACAACGATGGAACGCCGTGTGCGGGGAAACTCGCATGCACGGTGTGGAGTGGGGGAAAATCTGGAGATAATATCAAAGGATTACCTATCACTATAGCAGGTAATGCAGATATGCCGCACAGTGGGCGGGTATTCCTACGGAAGAGCCGACCTTGTAAGGCGCGCCATGGCGAAAAAGAAAAAGGACGTTATGGAAAAGGAAAGGAGCGCCTTTGTCTACGGCACCGAAACAAACTGCGGAGCAATAAAGAACGGCGTTTCAGAGGAGACAGCCAACGAAATATTCGACGAAATGTCCGCCTTTGCTTCCTATGCGTTCAACAAGAGCCATGCCGCCGCTTACGCCTGGCTGGCATATCAGACGGCGTATCTGCGCTGTCACTTCTACAAGGAATATATGATAGCGCTTATGACCAGCGTAATGGATTCGGCGGGAAAGCTTAACGAATACATTTCCGATTTGGAAAAGCATCGGGTAAGGCTGCTGCCTCCCGACGTCAACAGCAGCTTTCTTGATTTTTCCATTGAGGGGGACAGCGTAAGATACGGGCTGCTTGCAATAAAAAATCTCGGCAGGGGAGTTATAAACGCCATTGTCGAGAGACGAAAAAATGGAAGCTATATCAGCCTTTACGATTTTTGCTCAAGGCTTATCGACTGCGACTTAAACAAAAGGGCGGTCGAGGCGCTCATAAAATCGGGAGCCTTGGACAGTCTCGGACATAACCGCCGTTCAATGTTCATGTGCTTTGAAAGCATACTCTCCCGCCTTTCCTCCAACAGAAATACAAACGTAGACGGACAGATAGATATGTTCGGCGGCGGAGAAGAAAGCGGCGGCATAAGCGGAGATTTCGGCTTCGAGATGCCGCAGGTGGAGGAATACGGTCACAGCCAGCTTCTGCAAATGGAAAAGGAAAGCGCGGGCTTTTATATAACGGGTCACCCGGTTGATAGGTACGACGGGCTGCGAAAGAAAATCGGCAGCAAAAACATTTACACTCTTATAACCGCCGCCAAGGAGGGTCGAAACGGCTTTAAGGACGGGCAAAAGCAGCCTCTCGTGGCTATGCTGGTCTCAAAAAGGCAGCATATGCAGAAAAACGGAAAGCAGATGTGCTTCGCCGAGTTCGAGGACAGGAGCGGCAGTATCGAGGGAGTGATCTTCAGCGATATTTACGAAAAAAGCATAGGTATTCTTTCGGAGGGAAAGGTGTTCAAGCTGATAGGAGCGATATCCTCCTCGGGCGGATACCGAGACGACGACGATCCCAAGCTTATCGTACATTCGATCGAGCCCGCGGTAGAGCTTGCGGAGACAAAAACTCTCTACATCAGGCTCCCTTCGGAGAGGGAGGAAATATCCGATGAGGCAAAGGGGCTGCTGTCGGACAATCCGGGCAGAGACAGCGTACGACTTTGCTTTGAGGACACAAGAAAAACGGCTGTGCCTAAGGGAATATCGGGGGTAAAAATAGCAAAAGAATTGGTGGAAAAATTGGAAAAAATTTGTGGAAAAAGTAATATTCTGATAAAATAATGTAAAAATGGCAAAAAAACTATTGACGATTTAGGTCATAAAGAGTAAAATAATAATAGTCAAGTAAACAGGAAAGGACGATAAATTATGAAAAAGATTGGCGTACTGACCAGCGGCGGAGACGCACCCGGAATGAATGCCGCTATCAGAGCAGTCGTTCGTACTGCAATCTCCAAGGATATGGAGGTTATGGGAATATACAGAGGCTATAACGGTCTTATCAACGGCGAAATAAAGCCCTTAAGCGTAAGAAGCGTATCCGACGTTATCCAGCACGGCGGCACAATGCTTTATACCGCGCGCTGCAAGGAGTTTCGCTTTGAGGAGGGACTTCAGAAGGCGAAGAAGACCTGTCTCGATCACGGTATAGAGGGTATAGTGGTAATAGGAGGAGACGGCTCGTTCAGAGGCGCCGCGGACCTTTCCGCAAGAGGGATACCCTGTGTGGGGATCCCCGGGACAATTGACAACGATATCTCCATGAGCGAATATACCATAGGCTACGATACCGCCATGAATACCGCTATGCAAATGGTAGACAAGCTTCGCGACACCTCCCAGTCGCATGACCGCTGCTCGGTGGTGGAGGTAATGGGAAGACATGCGGGCTTTATTGCGGTAAACACAGGTATCGCCTGCGGCGCTACCTGCATAATCGTTCCCGAGATACCCTGGAGCATAGAAGCCGTATGCGACAAGATCAAAAGGACGCGCGAAACGGGCAAGCATCATTTTATTGTCGTTGTTTCCGAGGGCGTGGGCAATTCGGGCGAGATAGCAAAGCATATAGAGATGAATACAGGCGTCGAGAGCCGTGCGACTATCCTCGGTCACGTTCAGCGCGGCGGTTCCCCCACTATACGCGACAGAGTTGCCGCAAGCGAGCTGGGGTATTACGCCGTTCAGCTTTTGGCTGACGGAAAGGGCAACCGTGTTGTGGGCATTCAGAATAACAAGATCGTTGATTACGATATCCAAGAGGCGCTTTCCATGAAGAAGCCCTTTGAGAACGAGCTGTTCAGAATTTCCGATGAAATAAGCTTCTGACAGTTATACAAAAAACAGAGTAGGGAAACGAGCGTAAAGTGCTCTGCGGACGGAGAGTTGCCGCAGTGACGAAAAGTCGGAGATGTTGAGGTATTTTTCGGCTTGCGGTTCGTTTTTCGCATCTCGCTGTGCATAAAACCAAAAAGTAAGCCATACTTACCGCTTTTATGCATTAGCGCAAAAAGGAGGATAAGTATGGCTGTTTTTAACGGCTTTAAGCGCTCCCTTTCGGAGCTGCGCAATATCCGCTGTATTGCCGCTGTCGGTGTGTTTATAGCTATCTTCGTGGTTTTGGACGGATTTGGCTCAATAAGGATAGGGGAATTTCTCAAAATAAATTTCGCCTACCTTGCTTTAGCCGCTGTCGGTATGCTGTTCGGTCCCGCGGTGGGACTTGCGGCGGGCTTCGCCTGCGACCTGGCGGGATATTTGGTCAATCCTGCGGGCGGATTTATCCCTTGGCTGGCATTGATCACCGCCTTAGAGGGTATGATCTACGGCTTTTTTCTTTACAGCTTCACTCCCGACAGGTCTCCGAAGCAGTACATAAAGCTATTGGGAGCAAGGCTTACGGTGGTTGTGATATGTAATCTGCTGCTGAACACGCTGGCTTTGTACAGCTTCGGCTTTATCGGAAAGACGGGAGAAGGTCTGATGACGCTGATCTACGCCAGAATTGGCACCAACGCGGTCGGCTTGGCTGCTGCGGCTGTGCTTATGCCGACGGTGCTTATACCCGTAAGGCTCGCTTACACAAAGCTTATGTGCGGCAGCCGTACAAGATAGTTTATTAAAAAAGGAAATAACAATGGTAAATTTAGGATTTATTGGCGCGGGAAATATGGGCTTTGCCATTATCAGAGGCATTGTCGGAAATAAAAACGGAAAAGCCGCGGCGGAGGCTTTCCCCTATGACATTTCACTTTTTGCCTACGAGCCCGACGTCGAAAAAACAAAACGCTTAAAGGAGCTGGGAGTAACGCTCTGTTCAAGTGAAAACGAGCTTGCGGAAAGGTGCGGTCATATCCTGTTGGCGGTAAAGCCGCAGGTATTGGGGGAAATCCTTGATAAAATGAAGCCCTCGGTAAGGGAGGATCACGTTTTTATCAGTATCTGCGCGGGAATATCGGCTGAGTTCATTAAGGAGCACACCGATCCCTCCGTAAGAGTCGCGGTCGTTATGCCCAACACTCCCGCCATGCTCGGACTGGGAGCAAGCGCAATAGCGCGCGACAACGCTATAAGCGATGAAGAATTTGAGCTTGCAAGGTCGGTTATAGGAAGCTGCGGCACGGTAAAAGAGATACCTATGTCCAAAATGAAGGAGATCATTTGCATAAACGGCAGCTCGCCCGCGTTTATTTATCTTTTCGCAAAGGGCTTTACGGATTACGCACGGGAGGTCGGGATAGATGAAGGCACTGCGCTGGAGCTGTTTGCCCAGTCTCTTGCGGGAAGCGCCAAAATGCTTACCGACGGCGGAATGACCGTTGAACAGCTTATAAAGCAGGTAAGCAGCCCCGGCGGGACCACGATAGCGGGTCTGGAAAAGCTGTATGAGGGTAAGCTGGAGGAGACTGTCAAGGAGGCTTGCAGGGCTTGTACCAAAAGAGCCTACGAGCTGGCGGGGGAAGAGTAAGGGGATGCAAAAAACTATCCCAAAACTTAAAAAAATTGACAATTGATAATTGTGGAGCGGCTCCGCCGCTTGATTTAATACTAATGGGGTTGAAAAAAAACGACCTGTCGAAAACGGGTCGTTTTTTCTTTATAATTTAAGTTTCCGCAAAATTCAAAGAAAAAAACGGAGAAATCGTTATGACAAAAGTAAAAGCGCACATCTTAAAATGAAAA
>JAMPHV010000040.1 GCA_023663265.1 Bacteroides sp. | reverse complement strand
ATCAAAGCTTGCTCTCTGTTACACTTAAGCCCCGCGGGAGGCGCGCTGCTCTCGCCTCCGAGCGAAAGAAAACATTACATAATATGTATTTTTAAGAATTAGTAAATCAAACTTTTATAAAAATTAAAGCACTATCTTAAGCGCAATCATTAGAAATAGCCTCTCGGAATAAAAACCGTTCGTTCCAAATATCGACCGTTCGTTCCAAAATCAACACGAACGGTTTTTTTATGATATAATTATTATGCCGAGGATATCTCAAGAAAGCACGGCTTGGATCACGAAAATCCTATAAAGAAAGGAATATAAAAAATGGCAAAACGCGGAAAAGACGGATTGCTGCTTTATAAAAAGCACAACAACTCAAAATGCAGGTATTCGCTGACTAACAATCTTGTTTTTTTTACATCCTTTGTGAATAAATTCGACAAAAGCTTTTTGCCGCTGATTTTTCTGTGCGCTTTGACCACGGCGGCGATAGAGCCTCTGATGTCCTTTTTCAACCGCGAGCTGGTAAACTTTGTTTTAAACGAGGAAGAAAGGATAAACCGCCTAACGGTGATGCTGTTTATTATGCTCGCCGTACTGTGCGCGAATATTTTTCATGTTATTTCCACAAAAAAAATATACTGTTCAAAGAAAAGAAAAATAAATTGGAATTTCAGTATGCTGCTTCACGCAAAAAAATACGACACCGATTACGAAAATCTCGAGGCTCCCTTAACAAAGGATAAGCTTGAAAAAGCCTATAACGGCTTAGACAGTATAGGAAACTTCTATTACAGAACTTTGGAGCTTCTGTCGAGAACAGCCGTTATTTTAAGCTGGAGCGCCGTAATATGCACCCTTTCCCCTTGGCTGATACTTATAGTGCTGGCTCCCACCGCAGCCTATTACCTTACGGTCAGATATAAAATAAAATGGTACTCGAGCCGCGAGAACGAATGGGCGCCTATCGAAAGAAAAATGAACTGGCTGAAATATATCTCCCGCGATTTTCAATACGCGAAGGATATAAGGCTTTACAGCATGGAAGGCTGGTTCCTCGGCAATATGAAGGATCTTGCCGAAAAAAGGCTGTGGTGGTATAAAAAGCAGGGGAGGGTCGAATTTAAAAACGGCTTTATTATGATAGCCATAGTGGCGATAAGGGATTTAGCCTCCTACGGCTTTATAATCTATAAGGTAATAAAGGGAGAGATGACCCCGGGAGATTTTATGCTTTACTTTTCCTCCATATCCTCTATCGCCAACGCCTTTTACTCGTTCTTGGACGATTTCGCCAATATTCAGTGGATGTCCATTCAAATCTCATGGTTCAGAGAATTTCTGGATATTCCCGACAGCTCCAACAGAGGAAAGGGAAAGCCTCTTCCCTCGGACAAATTCGATATCCGCTTTGAAAACGTGTCCTACAAATACGTCTCAGCCGACCTGCCCACTCTTAAAAATTTGAGCTTCACAATAAAAACGGGGGAAAAAATAGCGATAGTCGGAAACAACGGGGCGGGAAAAACCACGCTCGTAAAGCTTATCTGCGGTATCTACCGCCGCACCGAGGGGGAAATATATATAAACGATATCCCCATAGACGAATATAATCGAGACGAGCTTTTTACTCTTTTTTCCGCGGTATTTCAGGATATCGGCGTAATGCCCGCCACGATAGCGGAAAACATAGCCGCGACCGACGATCAGGACCCCGATTGTCTGAGCTATGCCGTTAAGCGGTCGGGTATCGAAGAAAAAATAAACTCCCTGCCCGACGGTATGAACACCTATCTTGTAAGATCGGTATACGACAAGGCTATCGACCTTTCGGGGGGAGAAAACCAAAAGCTTGCTCTTGCGAGAGCGCTTTACAAGCAGAAAAAACACAATTCCAAAATTCTGCTTTTAGACGAGCCCACCGCCGCATTAGACCCGTTAGCGGAGCAAAATATGTATCTTGAATACGCGAAATTTTCCGATAACAAAACCTCCGTATTTATCTCCCACCGCTTAGCCTCCACCCAATTCTGCGACAGGATATTTTTCCTCAAAAACGGCGAAATAACCGAAATGGGAAGCCACAGAGAGCTGTTGGAAAAAGGGGGAGATTATAAGGAAATATTCGAGATACAAAGTCAATATTATAAAAACAATTGATATGGGAAAGGAGAAGCTATGGAAAATACAAAGGTTCTTTCTTTAAAAGAAAAATATTCTCTTTTAAAGCGCGCTTTAAAGGACGTTCACAGAATATCTCCCGGTTATCTCGGAGCAAGATTAGCCGTCCAGTTTTTCAACGCCATGGAACAGTTTATACCCATCTATCTTTCGGGGCTTATAATAGACGGCATCAGCGGCGGAAGACCCTTTAAGGAAATAATCACAATAACGGTCGTATCCTTGATAGTCGGCTTTGCTCTTCAAAGCTCGGGTCAGTGCTTTCATAAGCTTTTGCAGGAAAAATTTCACAGGCTGGGCTTTTATTCGGACATAGCCCTGAACGAAAAGGTGCTCAAAATGGATTACACCAAGATCGAGGACCCCGAGGTACAAACAAAGAACGACAGGATAAATAATTTGAGCAATATGTATAATTACGGATTATTATATAATATATCCGAAGATGTATCCATTGTTTTCTACGGAATATGTACTGTGATATTATCTTTTATTACCGCCGCCGATCTTTTTTCGGGCTCCCTGTCCTTCTCCGACCCCTTTTCCTTGCTTATAAACCTGTCTTTTACAGCCGTGATAATTTTTATAATTATTTTTACCAATATAATGACCGGCAAATGCACAAAAAAAGAACAGGATATGTTTGATTCCGACGAATTTACCTCCCCTTTGAGAATATTAAATTATTTAATGTTCTCGTATTCGGGACCTTACCGCGCGGGAAAGGAAATAAGAATTTACGGTCAGAAAAATTTTCTTTTAAAAAGATATAAGGAGCTGTTCGATCAATATAATTGTCATTGGCTCAAAACAGACAGGCTTTGGATCAAAAACGACATACTGACCGAGACCTTAGGTATTTTGAGAAATATTGTAATATACGCCTTTGTGGGATATAAGGCTATCTTGGGCTCAATATCGGCGGGCGCGGTAATAAAGGACGTTCAAAGCTTTTTTAAGCTTAAATGGGGCTTGAACCGCATTATAATGAGCGTCACCTTTATAAACGTGATTTTGCCCAATCTAAAGAAGATATACGACTATTTGGATATGCCCGACGAAAAATATATGGGCAGTATTCCGACGGAAAAAAGAGACGACAACGAATACGAATTTGAATTTAAACACGTATGGTTCAAATATCCCGGCTCTGAGCAGTACGTCCTGAGGGACATAAACCTTAAATGGAGGATAGGCGAAAAAATGGCGCTGGTGGGTAAAAACGGCTGCGGAAAATCCACCCTCGTAAAGCTTTTGTGCCGCCTTTACGATCCCACCGAGGGAGAGATCACCTTAAACGGCATAGACATAAAAAAATACAAGTACAAGGATTACATCGATCTTTTTTCGGTGGTATTTCAAGATTCAGGAATGTTTTCTTTTACCATCGCCGAAAACGTCGCCGCAGGCGGCGACTACGACAGAGAAAGGGTAAAGGACTGTGTGATTCGCGCGGGCATGGGCGACAGGCTTAGGGAAATGGAAAAGGGAATAGATACCTTTATTTACAAGGACTATGACGACAGCGGCATAGAAATATCGGGAGGAGAGAATCAAAAGCTGTGCCTTGCCAGAGCTATTTACAAGGGCGCTCCCTTTATCGTGCTGGACGAGCCCACCGCCGCTTTAGACCCCGTTTCGGAGCACGATATCTACACAAAATTCAACAGCATAGCAGACTCAAGGACCGCCGTTTATATCTCCCACAGGCTTTCCTCCTGCCGCTTCTGCGACGATATAACCGTTATGGACAACGGCAGCATTGTCGAAAGAGGGAGCCACTCCGAGCTTCTTGAAAAAAACGGCTTATATAAAGAGCTGTGGAGCGCCCAGGCGGAATATTATAAGGATACGGCGGGAGAGCTGTTTTCTTGAGTTTTTTTTCGGAAAGAAGGTGGTTTTTATGTGAGCGGTTAATTGAGGTTTTATATTTACGTTTGGATTTTTTATTTTATTTGATTTAAAGGCTGTAAAAAATTGCCCGTCTTCGACAAGTTTTTTTACAGCCTCTTTTTCTATTTGTTTATTAAACCGTTTAACTCGCTTCTTATTATCTCCGCCTCTCCGTCGTTGGGACAAAGAGACTGATATTCGCGCAGCACCTCCATAGCGTCGGCATAATTTCCCGATTTTATCATATTTCTTATATTATGCTTTACCTGTATCGCCATTTGTTCAAATTCGGAAAGAGGAGGAGTTCTTTCGTTTTTGATCTTCTCTCTGTAATCATTCAAAATATTGTTAAATTCGGGATAAAGCATAATAATTATATGAAGCTCTTCAAGACATCTGTCATAATCCTCTTCTTCCCGCGCTCTTACTATTTTGTAAGCCAAATCTGCCGCCTTTATCTCCCATGGAGTATTTTTTTCTTTGCTTTCGTTTAAATACCTGTAACCTATAGAAGCGTATTTTTTAAGCAGCCCCGAAATATCGGTTTTTTTAAGTATTCCCTGTCTTATCAGCATTTGAGATATGGGAGAAGAATAATCGGTCGCCTTCATCATCGCGTATTTATAGGTCTCAGCCGCCTTTTCGAGTCCCTTTTCCGAAATATTATCAACATTGTAATTTTCAAAGAGCTCTAACGGCTTATCGTGTATTTTAAAAATACTGTAAGCTGTTTCCTTGGGATCGTAATCCTCCGCGTTTACAAAAACGGAAATATCCATATCCTTTTCCATTAAAACACACATTATATCTTCATTTGAGCTCGTACCGTATTTTTTTATGAAATTATTTATTAAAGCCTTATCAATGTTATTTCCTTCGATGTAGCCGCGGAATATCAAGGCTGTTTTTTCCGCAGCAGGACTGCTTCTTGCTACCGCTTCGAGATTCTTTAATATATTTTCTCTTTTCTCTTCATCGGCTCCGAAAACGGAACGGCGCGCTTCCGATAAAAGCAGATTTTTTCTGTCTCCGTCAAGCTGATTGAGCACGCACGAAAGATTGTTAAAGGAAGAATTTTTCATAACGGAAACGGCATATCTTATGTAATTATTCACATAATCTCCGTAATTGTTATCCTTTACCGCTTCTCTTATATCGAAGGACTTTAAATACTTGTTTGCCAAGCTGTACCTTCTTTCGCTTATGCAGCTTTTAAGGAACATATTATAAATATCCAGAACGTCGCTTTCCATTACATAAAGAGTGTCAAAGAAAGCGTCGTCGGCGTTTAGTCTGTTGTTTTTATGATCCTCGTATAATTCAAAAAAGTCACAGAAGTCGGAAACGGCTTCTCTGTATTTTTCAAGCCTGTATTCCGCTCTTCCCTTATAGGCGTACATAGTAATATCAGATATCAATCGGGATTTTCTTGACGGATTTGTTTCCTTATTGAAAAAATCATTGCAAAGCTCTATGACCTCTTCGTAATTTTTATCGTCAAAGTAAAGCAGCACGGCTTTTTTTGTATAATAGGCTGCTATTCTTAAATTGTCGTGACTTATGCTTTTTAAGCCCAAGTCTATATATTCTCTTTCCTTTTCCTTGTTGTTTACAAGAGAATAAGCGTCGGCTATCTGCTTATATATAAGATAGTTATCTGTAGGCTCTTTTCCGTTCAAGGCTTCAAGCTCGTCAAGCAGCGGCTTAAGGTTTCTCTCGGATTTTTTTATCCTGTCCTCTTCGTTAAAAAACAAATAACCGTAGTGATCCGCAATAACATTCAAGGTCTTTACGGGTCTTATGTACATTGAGAGCTGTTCATGTATCGGATTTTCAAAATAAATGCCTTCTTTTCTTACGGTAAGCCTTAAAGCGGAAAAATCCGAAAAATAATTTCTGTCTATCTCTCCGTTGGAAACAACAGTGTATGATCTCACAACAAATGAAGCCGTATAATATTTTTTATATTCTCCCGAATTGAAAAAACGTATAAGCTCGCTGCAATCTCTAAATATCTCATCGGCGTCTATAAACATATACCATTCGCCTCTTGCGCGCTCGAGCGTAGAGTTTCTCGCCGCGGAAAAATCGTTTGTCCATTCAAAACGGTAAACATTATCGGTATATTTTTCGGCAATTTCAAAGGTTTTATCCGTTGAACCCGTATCCGCTATAATAAGCTCGCTTTCAACGCTGTCAAGTATAGGCTTTAATGCTTCAAGGCATTTTTCCAAATATTTTTCTTCATTCTTTACTATCATTCCTATTGATAAGATCATTTTACCGCATCCTCCGATTCTTTGCTTTATACCTTTGGAACTTACTTTTTATTATATCAATTTACAAATTAAATGTCAACCTTCTGTTTACCTTTATTTAATTGATTTTAACCAAACCTCCCCTTTTCCCGCAAAAAATTTTTCACCAATTTACACAAAAAAAATCTCTTAAAATCTATCTTTTTTTCCTTTCCGCTTATTGAAAAAAAAAGCTTATTGTGTTAAAATTATATTGGAAATTTGTCTGATTTTGAATAAT
The DNA here is from genome assembly GCA_023663265.1 of Bacteroides sp. Taxonomy (GTDB): domain Bacteria; phylum Bacillota; class Clostridia; order Oscillospirales; family Ruminococcaceae; genus Ruminiclostridium_E. The sequence continues at coordinate 12,879 of JAMPHV010000040.1, read as the reverse complement.
TTTTTCATCTTTTCCGTTCGCAATAAAACCCCACAAGGAAGGAATTACCTAAGCTATGAATTCTTTTGCCGACATTTTCGAGCTTATGAAGGAGAATCTCCCTATAACCGATACAGCCAAAAAGCTTTTTATCGATCCCATAAAGCCTATCAAGCTCAATAACAACAGAGTTTTGCTGTATGTCAACAATCCCTATGAAAAAACCATAATAAACGAAAACTACGTCAATATGTTCAAAACGCAGTTTTATGAAATACTGGGCTTCGAGGTGGAGGTGGATATACTTACCCCCAACGATCTTACTCCCGAGCAAAGGCTTAAGTTCTGCGATCCCATACCCGAGCTCGAGGACGATGTGGATATGACCAAAAAGCTGGAAAGCACTCTTGCCAACAGCAATTACAACCATACCTTTGATACCTTTATTGTGGGCGAAAGCAATAAGCTTGCCTATTCGGCATGTAAATCCATTGCTCAGGGTCAGACGGGGCAGTATAACCCCTTGTTTATATACAGCGAGCCCGGTCTCGGTAAAACTCACCTGCTCTGCGCGGTAAAAAATCACGCCGAACAGAACAATCCGGGCTTTAAGGTGCTTTATGTGTCGGCGGAAAGCTTTGTTACGGAATTTGTAAATTCTCTTAAATACAATACCAACGACGAGTTTAAAAATAAATACAGAAACTGCGATATGCTGCTGGTGGACGACGTTCAGTTTTTCAGCGGCAAAAAGGAGAGCCAGACCGAGCTTTTCCACACCTTTAACGAGCTGCATCAGAAAAACAAGCAGATAATACTGACCTCCGACCGTCCTCCAAAGGAAATAAACGATATCGAGGAAAGACTGCTCACAAGGTTCGAGTGGGGTCTTCTTGCGGATATAAGCACTCCCGAGTTTGAAACAAGGCTCGCTATCATAAAGCGCAAGGCGGAGCTGCTCAATATGCACATTCCCCAAAACGTTATGGAGTATATGGCGGACAAGCTCAAAAAGAATATCCGTCAGCTGGAGGGCGCTATCATAAAAATGAACGCCCTTACCTTGGTGACAGGCGTTTCTCCCACCATTTCAATGGCTCAGAACGTTATCAAGGACGTGCTCACCGATCAGCAGCCTATCCCCGTAACGGTGGAAAGAATAATAAACGAGGTAAGTCATATATACAGCGTTACCCCCGAGGAAATGATAGGTCCGAGAAGAAACAACCAGATATCCTCCGCAAGACAGGTAGCCATGTACCTTATAAACACCATAACCGGGCTTTCCTATACCGCTATCGGAGAGGAATTCGGAAAAAGAGATCACTCCACGGTGGTCTACGCTATCAATAAGGTCAAGGGCATAATCAAAAAGGACCCCAACTACAGAGCGACTATAGACGATCTTGTAAAAAATATTTCCAATGAAATATAAGAGCACCCCCTATGTTAAAACTTATCAACATTTTCCACAGAGTTTTCAACAATACCTCAACATACCCATGTTGAAAAGTTAAATAAAAAAAGCTTTAAACCTTTAAGCATTTTTTCAACATAATTTCAACATACCGCAAAGCGGCGCGTATACTGAGATCGGATAAGGTTTCAACTTTTCCGCGCTCCCTATAATAAAAAAAGAAATATTATTTATTCTTTTCTTTTTTGCTCTTAAAATTTTCGGAGAAAATTTTGGGAGGTTGAAAAATTTATTTGTTTTTTATAAAGTCAAAATTATCGAAAGGAAAAAATTAAATGAAATTTACAGCAGACAGGAACCTGTTATCCGAAGCCATTATTAACGCCTCAAAGGTAACGGCTACCCATTCATCTATCCCCGCCCTTGAAGGAATACTCATAAATCTCAAGAACAATATTATCACGGTCACCGGCTACGATCTGGACAGCGGCATCAAGAGCATGATCCCGGTCATTTCCGCCGAGGAGGAGGGCGAGGTGGTGCTCAACGCCAAGCTGCTTGCCGATATGCTGAAAAAAATGCCCTCGGGATTTCCTATCGAGCTTACCTGCGAGGAAGAGACAAAGGTTACCATAAAATGCGGAACCGTTGAATTTAAAGTGGTGGGAGTATCGGGAAACAATTATCCCAATCTTCCCGAAATGAGCCTTGCCGTAAGCTTTAACATAAAAGAAAATATCCTTAAGAGCATGATAAAGCAGACCGTGTTTTCCGTAGCTCAGAACGATCTTAAGCCGATACTTACGGGAGTGCTTTTCGAGGTCAAGGATAATGTTTTCAGCTTAGTGGCGGTAGACGGCGTAAGGATAGCCATGAGAACGGAAAAGACGGAATACAGCGATCTTTCCTTTGTGGTGCCCACCAAGGTATTGAACGAGCTTTTGCGTATTCTTTCCGACGAGGACACGGGGAAGGATATTACCGTTCTTATAGACAAAAGTCAGGTGGGCTTTAACAGAGACGATTATATAACCTTTACAAGAGTTCTTGACGGAGATTTTATAGATTTCAGAAGATTTACCGAATTTTCTCCCACGACGGAGGCTGTCGTCAACGCAAGGATATTGGCGGCGGCTTTGGACCGCGTGCTGCTGCTTACCGAGAAATTCAAGAGCCCCGTAAAATGTGTTCTTGAAAACGATAAGCTGACTGTAAGATGCAGCACCAATTTGGGCTCCATACATGAGGAAATGAAGATAGATTACCCTTATCCCAAGCTTGAGATAGCGTTTAACGCGCGTTTTATGATGGACGCGCTGAGATATTCGGAGTGCGACGAGGTAAAGCTCCAGTTTACCTCCGCTTTGTCTCCCATAAAAATAGTTCCCATTTCGGGAAACGATTTTACCTACCTTGTTATGCCCGTTAAATCCAAGGAATAAGGAAGTGATAAAAATGCCGCAGCAAACAGTAGAATTTGTTCCTCCCTTTATCAAGCTTGAACAGTTTCTTAAGCTTTCCTCCGCGGTTTCCACGGGAGGAGAAGCAAAGCAGGCGATAAACGGCGGTCTTGTCAAGGTGGACGGAGAGATATGCACCATGCGCGGAAAAAAGCTTCGCGGAGGAGAAAGGGTCGAGTTTGATTCCGATATTTATATATGTAAATTAAAGGAAAATTAAATTTTCATATTTCATATAAAAACAGAATTATGAACATTAAGTAAAATATTTATCATTGTAAGGTAAAAAATAAAATGATAATTAAAAGTCTTAAAGTAAAAAATTTCCGCAACATAAAAAAGGCGGATTTTTTATTTTCCGATAAAACAAATATCATCAGTGGGAATAACGCTCAGGGTAAGACCAATCTTATGGAAGCCATAGCCTGCGCCGTTGAAAAAAGCTTTAGGACCAATAAGGCGTCAGAGCTGCTTCCCGAAAACGAAAATTTAAAATGTATTGTAGAGGCAAGCTTTTTTACGGATAACTATCCCGAAAAGGAAAACATTTTAAGCTGCTCCGTTTCCTCCAACAGGATAACAAGAAAAATAAACGGGATCGCTTATAAGGAAGCTCTTAAGCTTTATCCTCAGCTTAAGACCGTTGTTTTTATACCCGAGGACTTGTATACCGTAAAGGGAAATCCCGACAAAAGAAGAGAGATGTGCGACGAGACCGCCGATATGATAAATAAGGTGCATCATGAAAGAGCGTTGGCTTATTTGAGAGCACTTAAACAGAAAAATACGTTTTTGTCCAATATAAAGGACAGAAAAATAAGCGGCTCCGAAAGATTGCAGCTTTCGGTGTGGAATGAGGAGCTTGCCAAGGCGGGAGTAAACGTTATGTGCGGGAGGCTTAAATATTTTAATACTTTAAGTAGATATACTTGCGATTATTACAGTGAGTTAAATAAATACGGAGAAGCTCTTGAAATGGAATATATAAGCTCCATAGCCGATAATAAAGATATAGACCTTAACGACAACAGGCTTATGCTTAATATTTATCTCGATAAGCTTCAAGCTCACCTTGAAAAAGAAACGGTCGTTGGTCATACTCTTGTTGGGGTGCACCGCGACGATATAGAGTTCAGGATAAACGGAAAAAACGCAAGAGATTACGGAAGTCAGGGGCAGATCAGAAGCATAGCCGTGGCTGTGCGTTTGGCTCAAGCCAAAATGTTCGGTGAAAAATGGGGAGAAGAGCCCATTATTATTTTGGACGATGTTTTGAGCGAGCTTGACGAGTTCAGACGCGAATTTATTCTTAAGCATATAGTAAAATCACAGGTATTTATTACAGGCTGTAATGATAATGATTTTGAAAGCATATGCAGCGGTTACAGGTGGAAGGCTTTTGGGGGAGAATTTGAAAGAATTTAATAATTGTTCTTTATTTTAGTATAATATGAACATATATTTGAAAAGGCGGTTTTATATGTATATTTCGTTAGGCAGCGACGTTTCTGTTCATAAAAATGATATAATAGGAATATTTGATATTGAGAAAACCTCCGTCGTAAGGAGCGTTAACGATTATCTCAGCGGCTGTCAAAAAAGCGGCGGGATATATTACGTAAGCTTGGATATGCCGAAAAGCTTTGTGGTGTGCGAGGACTGCGTTTACGTTACAAACGTGGGTACCGCTACCATAAGGAAAAGAGCAAAAAATTAAAGTAAAATTTAACAATCCTCTAATTTATTTTAAAACCCTTGTTGTTAAAAATGATGATTGACATATATAAATTTAAGTGATAAAATCTTATTGTTGCCGCTGAAAAGCGGCAAAAGAAAAATGTCAAGGAGAAAAGAAAAAGAAATGAAAAATTTAAAGCTTGCTTTATCAAGTATAGGTTTATCCGCCGTTATGCTTCTTACCGCCTGCGGAAAAGAGGTCGAAAAGGTGGATTATGTTCACGGTACGGTTGACGGAAACAAATATTCAAGTGATATGTTCGGTTTGACCGCCGAATTCGACAGCGACTGGATATTCCTTACTGACGAGGAGCTCGCTTCTCAGAACGGTATGAGCGATATGTCCAAAGAAAGCGCCGCAGATGTTTTTTCCTCCGTGGGTATTGTGTATGATATGTATGCGGGCAAGGAGGACGGCTCCAATATCAGCTTTATTGTAGAGGATCTTTCAAAATCAAACAACAGCTCTCTTGATGAAAAGGGCTATGTTGACGCTACTTATCCTACTCTTAAATCCCAGCTTGAGGCGCAGGGTCTTACTGTTGACAGTCTCGACAGAACGACCGTTACCTTTGCGGGAAACGAAAGTCCTTGCATAAAGATAGCCATTTCGGTGAGCGGCATCAGTATGTACGAATATCAAGTTTATAAAAAAGCGGGTCAGTATATGGGAGTTATAACCATTACGGGCTTTTCCGAGGAGGACAACGAGGAAATGGCTAAATGCTTCAAATCGCTTTAAAAAAATAAAAAGATTATAAAATAAAAACAGCCTAAAAGGCTGTTTTTATTTTATAATAATGTTATCTTATAAAGTTCGTTCTTATAAAAGGCTCTCTGTCGGGGAAGCTTAAGCCCTTTTCCTTTCCCGCTTCTATGCATTTTAAAAGCCAAGCCATATTGTTAGCCAAGGTGCGCATGGTTTGAAGACCCTCTTCGTCCTGCTTTACCTCCTCGGGAGAGTTTCCGTGCACCTGGTTCCAGTATTGGGAGGAAACGACGGGCATACAGTTTATGGTAAAATATTTATTGAGCTGATCGAAAGTCGCCGAGGCTCCCCCTCTGCGGCAGCTTGCCACCGCTGCGGCGGGCTTTCCCATAAGAGAAGAGCCGCCCGAATAAAACGCTCTGTCCATAAAAGAGGTTATAGAACCGCTTGCGGAGGCGTAATGTACGGGTGATCCGAAAATAAAGCCGTCTGCGTTCTTTGCTTTTTCCGTAAATTCGTTCACCTTGTCGGAAACAAAGCAGCGTCCCGTTTTTTTGCAGGACATACAGCCTATGCAGCCCGCAACGGGCTTATTACCCACCTGAAAAATTTCCGTTTCGATACCGTTTTTTTCAAGAGCTTCCGCCGCCTCCGAAAGAGCGGTATAGGTGCAGCCCTTTTCGTGAGGACTGCCGTTTACTAAAATTACTTTCATAGGGTTCCTCCTTATTTTTACTTTAAAACAATTATACTATAAATTTAAAAAAATATCAATAATAAAGCTTAAATAATCCCATTTTTCTCTTGAAAAAAACGTTAAAATATGCTATAATAAATTATACTATTTATAATATAGGGCGTAAAAAATAAAATGATATAGGTCAACGGTTTGAAAGGAAAAAAGCAAATGAATGAAGAAACCAAAGTTGAACATGGCTACGGCGCGGAGGATATACAGATATTAGAGGGGCTCGAGGCGGTAAGAAAGCGCCCCGGTATGTATATAGGCTCCACAGGTCCGAGCGGACTTCACCATCTTGTATACGAGATAGTGGACAACGCCATAGACGAGGCGTTGGCGGGCTATTGCACCGAGATCAACGTTAAGATAATGCCCGAAAATATTATCGAGGTCACAGACAACGGCCGCGGTATTCCCACGGGAATACATCCCAAGGAGGGAATAAGCGCGGCTACGGTCGTATATACTATACTTCACGCGGGAGGAAAATTCGGCGGCGGCGGTTACAAGGTGTCGGGAGGACTTCACGGCGTGGGAGCCAGCGTTGTAAACGCATTGTCCGAATGGCTGGAGATCACGGTTTACGACGGTGAAAACATTCATTTTCAGCATTTTGACCGCGGAAGCTATACCGAACAGCTTAAAATAATAGGAAAAACGGATAAAACAGGTACTCACGTAAGGTTTAAGGCGGACGGCGAGATATTTCATGATGTAAACTATGATTACAGTACCCTCCTTGACCGTATGAGAGAGCAGGCTTTTCTCAACGGCGGCATAAAGATAACCATTTCGGATATGAGGGATAAAGAAAACGTAAGGTCGGAGGTATTGAAATACGACGGCGGCATTGTGGAATACGTGGACTGGCTCCAGGAAAAAAGAGGAGCCGAAAGGCTTCACCCCGATATCATTTATATAAAGGACACAATGGACGAAATAATGGTAGAGGCGGCTTTTCAGTACAACACCGATTTTAACAGCGAGGCCTTCCGCTCCTTTGCAAACAATATCCATACCATTGACGGAGGCACTCACGAGCTTGCCTTTAAAAGAGCGCTGAACAAGGTCGTTAACGATTTTGTAAAGAGCTATAAGGAAAAGGAAAACGAAAAGAAAAAGAAGGCTCGGAGCAAAAAGGACGACGATAAAAAGGACGAATTTGTCGCTATCAGCGGAGAAGCTATCAGAGAGGCGATAAACGCGGTCATTTCCGTTAAGCTTCCCGAATGTGAGTTTGAGGGACAGACCAAGGGCAAGTTGGGTAATCCGGAGGTGGGTCCGATTGTATATAAGGTAGTAAGCGAAAAACTGACCTATTATTTTGAGGAGCACCCCGATACGGCGCAGGCGATAGTTATCAAGGCTATCAACGGTCAGGCGGCGAGGGACGCGGCAAAAAAGGCAATGGAGGCTAAAAGAAAATCCGTTGCGGACGGCGCGGGGCTTCCCGGAAAATTGGCGGACTGTTACGATAAGGATATAGAGAAGACCGAAATATATATCGTCGAGGGAGACTCGGCGGGCGGCTCGGCAAAGCAGGGAAGAAACAGCAGATATCAAGCTATACTTCCTTTGTGGGGAAAAATGCTCAACGTTGAAAAGGCAAGAGTAGACAAGGTATATAACAACGAAAAGCTTGTCCCTGTGGTAAAGGCATTGGGTACGGGTATCGGCGAGGAGTTCGATATTACCAAGCTGAGGTACGGAAGAGTTGTTATAATGGCCGACGCGGACGTTGACGGCGCTCATATCAGGACCTTGCTTTTGACCTTCTTTTTCAGATTTATGCGTCCCCTTGTGGAGGAGGGTCATGTTTACCTTGCCCAGCCTCCCCTGTTTAAGGTAAGCAGGGGAAAGCAGGTAAGATACGCATTTTCGGACGGCGAAAGAGACGATTTTATAAGAGAGCTTCAAGGCGATACCTCCGCTAAGGTGGACGTTCAAAGATATAAAGGTCTCGGCGAAATGGACCCGTCTCAGCTTTGGGAAACAACAATGAATCCCGATACAAGAACAATGCTTCAGGTCACCTTGGACGACGCCGCAAAGGCGGATCTGACCTTTTCCATTCTTATGGGAGACAAGGTGGAGCCGAGAAGAGAATTTATCGAGACAAACGCACAGTATGTGCAGAATTTGGATATTTAGATTTTTTAGGTATTTTAGGAGGATAAGATGAACAGCAGACAGAGCAACGAAAAGATATTGCGGATACTGTCGGAAATGGAGCCGATCCGAGAGGAAAGCTCGGAGGAAAGGGCAAGAAGAGAAAAAATGACGGAGGAAGCAAAAAAAGCAGTTGAGGAAGCTCCCTTGGCGTTTTCGCGCAAGGTGGCGGGAATAGTGTGCATAGCGCTGTGGGCGTTTTCACTGTTGGCTCTGATGTTCGGCTTCGGCGATCTGGGCGTGCTCCTGCCCTTTATGCTGTTGTCTCTCGGAGTTGTATGCGCATTAAACATACCCGTATTTATAAAGCAGGGAAAAATATTCGATGTAATTGTAGCGGCGGCGGCATGCGCGATATGCGCGGCGATAGCTTTCAGCGTGCTTTTTGTGGGAGGAAACAGATAATAATCGAACAGCAGACAATTGAAAAGAAAAGGACAACCGAAAAAATGATAAAAATAAGCTACGACAACACACTCTCCGAGATAGAGCTCGGCTATAAGCTTTTTCAGCGAAAATATATGTTAAAGCGCAACATAATTTTCAGCATAGTATACGCCATTGCCGCGGGAGTGGGTGTGGATTTTATAATAAACGATTATACTAACTTCCCCGGCTACATACTTTTTGTTTTGGGTCTCGGAATGATATTTTCCACATGGGCGCGTCCTTATTACGCGCGAAAAAAGCTGATAAAAACGCTGCAAAGCTTCGGCGACGAAAAATATACCGCCTCCTTTGAGGAAACAAGGATAGTTATAGATACCGAAATACTGCCCGAGGAAAAAACCGAAACCGTGGCGGTAACGTCAAGCGGCGTAATGACAATGGATCAGGATATCGAAATACCCGAGGAGCAGGAAATAAAGCACGAAAAAACAAAGCTCGATCTTAGGTCCAACACCTTGGATTCAATGGAAACCTCCGAGCTTTTCCTGCTGTTTGTGAATCGTTCTTTAATATATATATTCCCTAAAAGATGTCTCAGCGGCGAGGAAACGGCGGCTATTCAAAATTATTTTGAGGATAAGAATATTTAAATAAAAATATATAACAAAATATAATAAAGGAAAAGAAATATCAATGGACGAACAGCAGAATTCAACCGAAAAGCTTATACAGGTGGATATCGACAACGAGATGAGGACCTCCTTTCTTGAGTACTCGATGTCGGTTATCGTACAAAGAGCCCTGCCCGATGTAAGAGACGGCTTTAAGCCCGTGCACAGGCGTATTATTTACACAATGGACGAATCGGGAAACACCTATGAGCACCCGTACAGAAAATGCGCCTATACCGTAGGCGAGGTGTTGGGTAAATATCACCCTCACGGAGATGCTTCCGTTTATGACGCTATGGTAAGACTGGCGCAGGATTTCAGCCTGCGTTATCCTCTTGTGGACGGTCACGGAAACTTCGGCTCGGTGGACGGAGACCCGCCCGCCGCTTACCGTTATACCGAGGCTCGAATGAGCCGTATAGCTGGAGAGATGATGTCGGATATAAACAAGGATACCGTTGATTTCGGCACCAACTACGACGATAAGATACCCGAGCCCAAGGTTTTGCCAAGCAGATTTCCCAATCTGCTGGTCAACGGAAGCACGGGTATTGCCGTAGGTATGGCAACCAATATTCCCCCTCATAATTTAAGAGAGGCAATTGACGCCATAGATATGGTAATAAACGATCCCGACGTTGCTCCCGAGCAGCTTATGACCGTTATTAAGGGTCCCGATTTTCCCACAGGCGGAATAATTATGGGAAGAGCGGGAATAAGAAGCGCCTATATGACCGGCAGAGGAAAAATAACCCTCAGAGGCAGAGCGGAGATAGTTGAGGAAAAAACTCATACAAGGATCGTGGTCACCGAGATACCGTATATGGTAAATAAATCGCGGCTTCTTGAAAGCATAGGCATTCTTATGAGAGACAAGCGCATCGAGGGTATTTCGGTGCTGCGGGACGAAAGCGACCGTAACGGAATGAAGATAGTTATGGAGCTGAAAAGAGACGCCAACGCCAATGTGATACTGAATAAGCTGTATAATTATACCCAGCTTCAAGACACGGTGGGCGTTATTATGCTCGCTTTGGTGGACGGTCAGCCTAAGATATTGACCTTAAAGGAGATAATCACCAATTACATTGACTTTCAGAAGGACGTTATCCGCCGCAGGACCAATTTTGATTTGAGAAAGGCAAAGGACAGGGCGCACCTGCTCCAGGGCTTTATGCTCGCTATCGACAATATTGACGAGGTCATCTCTATCCTGCGCTCCAGCAAGACTATCCCCGAGGGCAAGGAAAGACTTATGGAACGCTTTAAGGAAGCCGATCTGTCAAGTCTTTTGCACCGCGCCATGGACGAGCAGTACAAGGACATTATTTTTGAGCACACGGTAGGCTTATCCTCCGAGCAGGCGGACGCTATAGTCCAAATGAGATTGGGACAGCTTACGGGCTTGGAGCGTGAAAAGATAGAAGCGGAATTAGCCGAGCTTATGGGAAGAATAAAGGAGTATATGGAAATTCTTTCCGACGACGGAAAGGTTCTTTCCGTTATTTCCGAGGAGCTGGAGGTCATCAAGAAAAAGTACGGCGACGAAAGGCGCACAAGCATAGAGGAAGTCAGCGGCGAGGTGGATATAGAGGACCTGATACCCGTTGAGGAAAGCGTTATAACCTTTACCAACATAGGCTATATAAAGCGTCAGCCCATGGAGCTTTACAATCTCCAAAGGCGCGGAGGAAAGGGCGTTTCGGGAATGAAGCAAAGAGACGAGGATTTTATCGAGGACCTTTTCGTCGCTTCAAGTCATGACGATATACTGTTTGTCACCAATATGGGAAATATGTATAAGCTGCGCTGCTACGAGATACCCGAGGGAGGGAAGCAGAGCAGGGGAATAAATATCGTTAATCTTTTGCAGCTTTCCGAGGGCGAACAGATCGCCGCCATGATGAAAACCGCCGATTTTGCGGAAAACAAGTTCTTTATTTGTATTACGAAGCAGGGAAAGATAAAACGCACTCCCTTGTCGGATTATAAAAATCTCCGAAAGGGCGGCTTGCGCGCTGTGGGTCTTGACGAGGGCGATGAGATAGCCTCCGCTTTCCTTACCGAGGGCGACGCTCATATAATGATAGGCACACGAAACGGTATGGCTATCAACTTCCTTGAAACGGATATACGCAGCATGGGCAGAACGGCTCACGGAGTAAGAGCTATCAAGCTTCGCGGAGAAGATTATATCGTAGGCGCCTGCAAGGTATACGACGTAAATATGACGATTTTGACCGTTACCGATAAGGGCATGGGACGCCGCTGTCAGGTCACCGATTACCGCGTGCAGAAGCGGGGCGGCTTCGGTATGCTCAACTACAAGGCAAGCGAGGAAAAGGGATATGTATGCGGTATTCGCGCCTTGGGTGCGGACGACGACGTTATCCTTATAAATACCGACGGTGTTATTATCCGTATTCGCGCCAACGATCTGAGAGTTATGGGAAGATACGCCACGGGCGTTAGAGTGATGAGACTTTACGGCGACAGCAGAGTTGTTACCTTTACCAGGACCGAGCACGACGATACTCAGGAAACCGAGCAGGTCGAGGAAGCCAGCGAGGAGGATATCAAGGCGGCGGAGATAGAGGAAAAGAACGAGGTCGTTGAGAACGACGACAGCGTTGAAGACAGCGAGAGTGAAGAGGAAAACGAAGAATGAAAATCGTCAGTGCCTTAATGCTTGCAGTTTTTTTAACTGTGCTCTCCTCCTGCTCCGCTCCCGAACAAGCGGAGGAGCTTTCCGATTTAGAACTTGTGCTGTTGGACGAGGGAAATTACCTGCGGTTTTACGACCTGGAAGCGTTGGAGGATCACAGCGAGATAGTCGCCGTGGGTACCTTTGCCGAGAATTCAGCGCAGGAAGTAAAATACAAATATATGGAATATTTTGACAAAGAGGTCGTTTTTTCCGTTATGTCCTTTAACGAGATAAAGGTCGAAAAGGTAATCAAGGGCGATGTAAAAGAAGGCGATACTCTTAAGATAGGTCAAGAATACGCGGAGAAGGATGGAAGATTTATTTCCGAAAGCGCGCTGACGCCGATGATGAAGGGCGATAAATGGCTTTTTTTCCTGGAGCCGAGCGACAGCGGCGAATTTTACTTTTGCGTGGGCTACAGCGAGGGACGTTATCCCGTAAAGGATACCTCTTATAAAAGGATCGCTCTCACCGAAAACGAGGATTTGGGCGTTTTCAACGAAAAGGATTTTAATTACGATATCTATAATGAGATACTTGAAAGGTACGATTTGAGTTAAAGAGCTTTGGAGCTGAAAAATGGGGCTGTAGAAAAACTATCTCAAAATTTCGAAAATGATAATTGTCAATTATTATAACAATTTAAGTTTCCCCAAAGTTTCTAAATCTTATACTGTTTTTAAAGACTGCGCTTAAGATAATACTTTAATTTTCATAAAAATGCCGTTTTACTAATTCGTAAAAATACATATTATGTGATGCTCTCTTTTGCTTGGAAGCAAGAGCAGCGCGCCTCCCGCGGGGCTTAAGGCGACACCAAAGGAGGGGCGGGAGGGGGACAAACAAACCCGTCAAAGCGAGGATTTTCCCCCTCCCTCCCCTCCTTAGGTTTCGCCTT
>JAMPHV010000003.1 GCA_023663265.1 Bacteroides sp. | reverse complement strand
ACCTTAAGAATCCTTTCCTTATCCCCCTCCCACCCCCTTTTCCCCGCTTTGAAAGGGGTTTAAAAATACAACTTGGTATTCCGCTTTTTAAAAATGCAGGCTCGTGGAATTACAACTGCCAATGCTATATAATGATTTATTAAGCTTTATTTATGGCTCATTCTGCTTTTTTATTAAATGCTTATTTTCATTTTAAGATGTGCGCTTTCCCTTTTGTCATAACGATTTCTCCATTTTCTGCTTTGAATTTTGGGGAAACTTAAGGAAAAATAAAAAAAGCCGCAGCTCACGGCTTAATTAAAATATTACTCCCCTTTGACGTTTCCTCCACATCAGCTAACAGCATTAGACCTCCTCCACCACGATTTCCACAATATCGCCCTCTCCGCTTTCTATCTCGAGAAGCTTTCCGATAAGTCCGTTTTCAGCCATGGAAAGTATCTGCTTAAAATCAACGTCTTTAAGCGCGCCGTCCGTGGAAACCTGCGATATGCCGAGCCCGAGTCCCATGCCTGTTTTTACAAGAGCCAAGGGAAGATTTATTCTTACGTTGTCTCCGTCGCAGGAATTTACTTTTATGCGCAGTATCAAGTCCTCAAGCTTTCGTCTCTGCTCCTGCGGCACAAGCTGAACGGTTTTTTCGGGCTCGCAGCCGAGAAGGCTGTCCACAGTAACGTTAAACAGCTTGGCGATTTCGGGCAAAAGCATAATATCGGGACAGGAAATATCGTTCTCCCATTTTGAGACCGCTTGCGGCGAAACTCCCAATTTTTCCGCAAGCTCCTCCTGCGTCAGCTTTCTTACTTTTCTTAAGTAGCCTATTTTCTGTCCGAGGGTCAAGTTTGACATAATTGTTGCGATCCTTTCTGTAATGATCATATCTTTATTTTACAGCATTTTGCGGAATTATTTAAGGGAATAGCGGTTGAAAAAGGCAAATTTTTAACAACCGTTGGTAGAAAAACGCTCAACTGTCGGTTGATGCGGCAAAAATAAAGGGACTGTTAAAAAATTACCTCAAAACTTCAATAAATTGATAATTGCCAATTATTATAACGTAAAAACGACCCGTTCCTACAGGTCGTTTTTTACAGCCCCAAAATTTCTGATTTTTAATTATTATACTGTGGGAATCGCACCTCCGCTGATTTCGCCGTCTGCTTCATCGGGCTGAACGTTTTTTTCCTTATCTTCGGCGGGAATGCCGAGGAAGGTCGGGAGCTGCATTCCCGCTTGCTTAAACACCTCGTCGAGAGGGGGGACCGCCTTCATAAGACCGCTGATAAAGCCCGCTGTGGAGCTTTTTCCGTCGGCGTTTGCCGTGCCGCTGTCCCATACGGTGACCTTGTCGATCTTGATATTCTTGATAGCGTCCACTTGAATACGCATAAGCTCCTCTAACTTGTCGGAGATAATGAGCTTGACAGCGTCGTCGGCGTTTCCTCCCGCCGCGCTTACGATCTCTCTCAGACCGTCAGCCTGCTTTTGAAGAATTTCTTTTGCGCCGTTCGCTTCCGCTTCCATTTTTGCAAAGATAGCGTCCGCTTCACCCTTTGCCTTGCGGCGCATAACCTCAGCTTCCGCTTCCGCGGCGATCTGCGCCTGCTCCTTGGCGATCTGCGCTTTTACAATAATATCTGCCTGTTGAGTAGCCATTTCAAGCTCGGCACGTCTCTGCTCGGCTTCCTTCTGTGCGTTATAGGCTTCTTCCTTAGCCTTTGCGGTCTGTACAGCCTCGGCGGCGGTAGCGATACGAAGAGCCTCCGCTTCTTTCTCTCTGCGGTTTGCCTCGGATTGAGCAACAGCGATCTTTGCGTCGTTTTCGCCTTGGATCGCGGAAGCGTTTGAAGCGGCTACCTGAACGCGCTGCTCCTTCATGGCGTTAGCTTGACCAATCTCACCGTCGCGGTTGGTCATGGCAACGGCGATCTTTGCGTCGTTGGTCGCCTTTGCTTCCGCTTCTACTTCCTTCTGCTTACGGATAGCCTCCGACTGAGCAACCGCGATCTTGGCTTCGTTTTCGCCCTCAATAGCTGTGGCGTTAGCGGCGGCTACTTGAATACGCTGGTCGCGTCTTGCGTTAGCTTGACCGATCTCACCGTCTCTGTCCTTTTCGGCAACGCTCTTCTTTGCGTCGTTTATTGCCTTTGCGGCGGCTTCCTTACCGAGAGCGTCGATATATCCCGATTCGTCGTTGATATCGGTAACGTTAACGTTTATAAGCCTTAAGCCGATCTTCTTGAGCTCTATTTCAACGTTGTTGGAAACTGCTATAAGGAATTTATCTCGGTCGGTATTTATTTCCTCGATATCCATTGTGGCGACTACAAGACGGAGCTGACCGAAAATGATATCCTTGGCGAGCTCCTGTATCTCGTTCATGCGAAGACCGAGAAGTCTTTCCGCGGCGTTCTGCATTATACCCGGCTCGGTAGAGATGCCTACGGTAAAGCGGGAGGGAACGTCAATACGGATATTTTGCTTGGACAGCGCATTTTTAAGGTCTACGTTGATAGATATGGGCGTCAAGTCCAAGTATTGGAAGGACTGGAGAACGGGGAAGATAAAGGCGGCGCCGCCGTGAATACATTTCGCGGAGCGTGCCTGCCCGTTTTTCTCCGAGCCGACCTTACCGTAAATTACCAGCACCTTATCGGACGGACATTTGCGGTAGCGTGAAAGAATGGCGATAATGAGCGCTACAAGTATAACAACGCCCACCGCCACAGCTACAATAATTGTTTCAGGCATAATAAAATTTCCTCCATAGTTTTATATTTTAGGGTCACTGCCCATATTGAACAAAATTATTTTTTATGCAATTCCTATATCTTCTCCACCACCAGCACAGACCCCGAAATAATATCCACAACTCTTACGGGAGCTCCCGTGCTTAAGGCTTCGTTTTCTTCGGTCACGGCGTCGAATTCGAGAAAGCGTTCTCCGCAGCTTATGTTTATTTTGCCCGATCCGTTTCCCTTTGAGGGAATCGGAATATAAACGGTGCCGCTTTCGCCGAGAAGGTTTTTTACGTTAAAGGTGCCGTTTTGCGCAAGCTTGGAGGACCATTGTATTATCTTTGCGACCAGCAGCATTGCGGCAAAGCCCAATACAGCCGCCAAAACAAGAGCCGCCCATTCGGGCATTCCGTTGGAGATAGCGGTTATCCCGCTCCAGCCGAAGATACATAAAAAAGCGATGACGCTTTGAACGGACAGCAGTCTAAAATCCGCAATATCCGAGGGATTGCTTATATCGTGGTTGGAAAGGTCGATATCGGCGTCTGCGGAAAAGTCTCCGTCGAAGCTTCCGTCAATGTCGGGCACGTCAAGTCCCGAGGTATCGCTGGGGTTTATGCCCTCGCCGCCCTCGCCGAGACCCAAGAGCATCATAACCGTTTGTATAATAAGTATAAGCGAAGCGGGAACGGCTATGCAGTACAATATCTGTTCAACAAGCTGTAAATTATTCCACCAATCACTGAACCATGTCATAATAATTCCTTATTCCTCTTACTTGTTTTATTTTTCCTGTCCTTGTGACAGTAAATTTTATTTACTGTAATTATACCACATTTAACGAAGTTGTCAATATGAAAAAGACGTGAAAAAATAAAATCGGCTAATTGCATAAAAAGTAAAGATTCCTTTGTATAAAATGTAGAAATTATAAAAATGCTCTTGCGCTTTTCCGAAAATGATGATAATATACAGAGTAAATAAAATTTACTTTGTGCCATAGGAGGTCATATGAATGAATAAAGCGGAACTTGGCAGAAAAATAAAGGAAGTGCGTTTAGCGAAAAAGATGACCCAATCCGATGTGGCGGGTGATTTTATAACGAGAAATATGCTCAGTCAAATCGAAAGCGGAGCGGCTAATCCTTCTTTAAAGACCTTGGAGTACTTAACCTCGGTTTTGGATATTCCCATTCAGGTTTTACTGCCCGACAGTAAGGAATCCGAAAGGGAGGAAGCGGAAAATTCCCTTTTTGAAAAGCTTATGGAGCTTAAACAGCTTTTTTCAGAGGAAAAATATCAATTGGCGGTTGAAGCGGCGGAAGGTCTTTTCGACACCGATCTTTACGATGAAGCTTATGCTTTGGCTGCTCGTTCCTATGTAAGCCTGGCGCAGCAAAAGGAAAAGGAGAACGACCTTTCGGCTGCGGCGGAGCTGGCGGATAAGGCTTACGAGTATGCGGATAAGGGGCTGTACGCTTCAAGGGACGTTAAAACGGCGGCATTGCTGCTTAATAATAAAATTGCGGAAAAGCTGGAAAAATAAGACTTTTTAAAACTTGGAGGTGTTTTTATGCTTGAGAAAAAGGAAAATAATAAAAAGACTTACGGCGGAATATTTGTGATATTGATCTTTTGCTTTGCGGTTTTCAACAGCTTCGAGGGGTTAATGTTTCACTATGAACAATCAGTCGGAAATATAATAAGCGTATGGGTCTATTTTTTTTGCACCATATTTATTTACGGAATTTTGAAATCTACTGCAAAAAGCGGAGATTTTGCTTTAATTTCGGGATATGATCCGATTTTTTGTTGTTAACATAAAATATAAAAACAGAATATTGCAGCAGGAGGAACAGGAGGAAATTTAAAATTCTCGTTTCGGTTAATATCCTCTCAACAAATAAGCCCTTTTATCTTTATTTTCGATCTGATATTATATACAAGGAAGCTTACTAAGGAAACGCTGATTAAATACTATTAACCGAAAGGAACTAATTGAAATGAAGATAAGCTTAGGAGAAAATCTGCGCGCTCTGCGGAATAAAGAAAACGTAACACAGGAGCAATTGTCGGAAGCGCTTGAGGTATCGCCGCAAGCGGTGAGCAGGTGGGAAAATGAAGCCTCGTTTCCCGATATTTCGATTTTGCCCGTTATCGCCAATTACTTTAACGTTACCGTTGATTATCTTTTAGGGGTGGACACCGTTCATAAGCAAAGGGAAACAGATAAAGCAATCGAGATCGATACCAAGCTCAGAAACGAGGGCAAAACAAGGGAGTCGGTGGATTTTTTAAGAGAAAAGGTAAAGGAATTTCCCTCAAATCCCGAAATACTTCACCGTCTTGCCTGTTCGCTGTTCAGTCTTTATCATCAGAGAGGAGATAAATTTTCCGAAGAGGAATCAAGGGCAATGGCTGAGGAATCGGTGGAGCTGTGTAAAAGGGCGTTGAAATATAACAGCGATCAGCCATTTGTAAGCTGCTGCAAGCAGACCTTGGTATTGAATTATGTCGAGCTTGGAGAAAGAGAAAGGGCGGCGGAGATCGCCGATACTTTGTCAAGTCTTTGGTGCAGCCGCGAAATGGTGTATCCTACCACCTTGACTGGCAAGGAAGCGTTAAAGGAGTATCAAGAAAATCTAACGCTTCTGATCGATGCGATAGTCATCACAATGGGGAGAATAAAGGGCTGTGAAAATTACACCGATGAACAGCTTATTGAGCTTGCAGAGGTAAGAGAAAAGCTGATTTTGCTGTTGGCGGGGGATAATCCGTGTCGGCTGAATGAACGGCTGTTCAATATGGCTATGATACAGGCAAAAATTCAAGCGCGCAAAAATTCGGATAAGCTTGCCGATACTCTGCAAAGGCTTATAAAATATTCCCGTAACTATGAGGAAAGACAGGCGGGAGGAAAATATAAGGTTTTTTGGCTTTCGGAGTGTACAGACCGTCTTGGTTCGGCAGCCAAACATTCCCCCGACAGCTTGTATGATACCTTAAGGAATTTTATTGATAAAAACGGGATAAAGGAAAGATTTATGGGTGATAAAAAAGTTGAAGCCGTTATAAGGGAGATTGAAGAGCTCGCATAAACGGAAAAAATATCGCCGATATGCTGTAATGCAGTATTAGCGGTATTTTTTTCTTGACATACGTAATATTACGTGTTATAATATAATCGAGATGAGGAGTGAAAGCTTGAAAGAACTTGAAAAACGGGTTCTTTCAAGCAGTTCCTCAAGAGGAAGGAAACAGTTTTAAAAATGACATACAGTGAATTAAAAAAGCTGCTAAAGAAAAACGGCTGTTATTTCCTGCGCGAAGGGGGCAACCACGATATTTGGTACAGCCCTATAACAAACAGTCAGTTTCCCGTAGGCAGACATGACAGTCAAGAGGTCAGACGGGGAACATTTCAAGCCATAAAGAAACAGTCGGGAATAAAATAATTTCCGAGAAAGGAGCGTTGAGCCGTGAAATACGTATACCCTGCAATATTTACCTATGACAAAGAGGAAGATTGTTATTATGTAAATTTTCCCGATATCGAAAATTGTTTTACCGATGGAAAGGATTTGCCGGAGGCTATAGAAATGGCATCGGACGCACTTAGCCTTATGCTGTGTCAAATGGAAGACGACGGTACGACACTTCCTAATTCGACCGATATAAATAATATTAAAGCAAAAGCAAATGAAACTGTTTCCCTTGTCTTTGCCGATACGTCGGAGTACAGGCGTTTATATTTAAATAATAAGGCTGTAAAAAAAACCTTGTCCATTCCTTGTTGGCTAAACACTATGGCAGAAAGGAACGGGATAAATTTTTCCGCAGTGCTTCAAAATGCTTTAATGGAACAACTTGGGATCGACTAACAAAAAAGCGCACCGCCGACATTAAAATCGGCGGTGCGCTTTTTATTTTATGTTTTTTACATCTCGATAACGACTTCATTAACGTCCTTCAAAATGTCGGTCTTGATAAGAATACCGTCCAGCTTCTCGCCGTTAACGGTGACGGTTTTCACGCCGTGCTGGCTTCCGTTGGGATTTTTAACGGTAACGTTCAGTCTCTTGCCTCTGAAGGTCTTTTCCATGGTGTATTCCTTCCAGGAGGAGGGAATTGAGGGGTCTATCACCAACCCATCGGTGGTGGGGTTAAGTCCCAAAATACCCTCGGTGGTGCCTACCATAACGGTGGAGGCGGTGCCTGTGAGCCAGTGAACGTGCGCTCTGCCCGCGAAAGGACTGTCCTTGCCCTCAACGAACTGACCGTAAACATAGGGCTCGAGGCGTCTTGTTTCGATATTGTCGTTATAGGTGGCGGGAGCTGCCTCCGTCCAGTATTTATAAGCCATATCGCCTCTGCCGAGCTTGGACTCGGCAAGGATAAGCCAGCCCTGGGGCTGAGAGAAAATGCCTGCGTTCTCCTTGGTGCATCTGTTGAAGCACTGCATAAGCGCGCCGTCAAAGCCGTGCTCAACATAAGGAGGGTACATGACCATAGCGCCGTAGGGAGTATTTAACTCTCTTTCAACGCTGTCCATTGCCTTAACGCCCTGCTCGTGGGAAGCAAAGCCCGAGATAATCGACCAGGATTGAGGGTTGAGCCACATGGAGGCTTCGGGGTCGGTACGCTGTCCGATAACGGTGCCGTCCTCCTTGTAGCCTCTTATCCAGCGATCCTCGTTCCAGCAGTCAGCTAAGATAGCGTCGAGCTTTTCCTTTATTTCGTCAAGGTATTTGATATATTCGGCGTCCTTTTTCTCCTCGGCGTATCCGCGAAGTATCTTAACGGCATAAACAAGCTGGAACGCCACAAAGGTGGATTCGCCCTTTTTGCCCAATCTTAAGCAGTCATTCCAGTCCGCGTGCAGACCCGCGGGCATTCCGTGGCTGCCCAAATTGTTCATGGAAAAATCGATAGCTCTCTTCAAATGGTCGTAAACGGTACCCTTTTCGCCGTCGTTGGCGTAATAAATCTCCTCGTCAAGGAATGCGCTGTTGCCGCTTTCGGAGATATATTTGTAAACGGTAGGGAAGAGCCACAAAGCGTCGTCCGCGCGGTAGGAGGGGTGTCCCGTTTCTTTTACGTACGCGGGGTCGTCGGGGGTGTTTTCCTTGCCTGCGTTGTGGGTGTATTTTACGAGGGGAAGCCCCGCGCCGTTGGTCACCTGTGCGGAAAGCATAAACTTGATCTGTTCGTATGCCATTTCGGGAGCAAGATGGATAACGCCCTGTATATCCTGCACGGTGTCGCGGTAGCCGAAGCCGTTGCGGAGACCGCAGTACTGGAAAGAAGCCGCTCTCGACCAAATAAAGGTGATAAAGCAGTTATAGGCGTTCCATACGTTGACCATATTGTTGAAATTATCATCGGGAGTGTGTACCTGCAAATTGTTCAGCTTGCTGTGCCAGTAGGTTTTAAGCTCCTCCAGCTCTTTTTCGACAACGCCCTTTTCATTGTATCTCGCGATGATCTCTCTTGCGGTGTTTTCGGGCTTTTGTCCCAACAGATAGGTTATTTCCTTGGTCTCTCCGGGCTGTAAAACTATGTCGCTTTGCAGCGCGCCGCAGGAGTTGGTGTTGTAGTTCAAGTCGCCCTTTAAGCCCTCCTCTATGCCCTTGGGATTCGCATAGCTTCTGTATGCGCCCACAAAAGCATCTCTGTCGCCGCAGTAGGCGTTTACCTCCGCGCCCGCTGCGCCCAAAAACCTTTCGTTGTCGGGGTTTTTGTATACCTCGTTTTGCTTTTGGAGAATAAAGCTGTCTTTAAAATAGGTGCGCGTAATGAACAGGGTGTATTGGAGATTGACTTGATCCTGTTCATAGTTGTTGTCGTTTACAAACTCGCAGTAGCCCGTCACCGAAAGCTTGCGGGGCTTTGCGTCGTTGTTGGTGATTTTGGCCGCCCATACCTCGTAGGTAGCGTCCTTGGGAACATAGTAGGTGACCTCGGACTTTATTTTTTTGTATTCGGAGGTTATAACGGAGTATGCGGTACCGTGGCGGCATTCGCTTTTAAAAGCATCCAAGGGCTTGCAAACGGGTGCCCATGAAGCGGACCAAAAGTCGCCGTCCTCATTGTCCTTGATATATACGTATCTGCCGGGCTGATCGTTGGGCACGCTGTTGAAGCGGTAACGGATAACTCGTCCGTTAGCGCCCGATTTTACGAAGCTGTAGCCTCCCGCGTTGTTTGAGATGATAGCGCCGTATTCGGGAGAACCCAAATAGTTTGCCCAGGCGGAGGGAGTGTCGGGGCGAGTGATGACATATTCCTTGTTTTTCTCATCAAAATGACCGTAATTCATATTGCTTTTTCCTTTCACAGTCCTAAACTCGTTAAACTCTTCAAGCTTAAGGCTTATTAACAAAAATTTACTGTTACCATTATAGCAAGAAAACGTTTTCTTTACAAGGGCGGTTTTTTAGCCAAATTATTACGTTCTTTTTTGTGCACTTTAACTATAAATAATATTTTGGATTAAACGCATTTTCCTTGCAAAATTCTCTTTTTATGATATAATAATTACATAAGAAAGGAGCATTGTAATGGACAAGGCAAAATGCGGCTGGTGCAGGGACGGCGGAATAAACGAAAAATATCATGATACCGAATGGGGAATACCGATTCACAATGACAGAAAGCAGTTTGAGTTTCTTATGCTCGAAGCGATGCAGTGCGGGTTAAGCTGGACCTTAATGCTGAAAAAACGCGAAATCTTTCACAGGTGCTTTGACGGCTTTGATTATGAAAAGATAGCCGAATACGGGGAGAAAAAAATACAAGGCATAATGGAATATCCCGGCATGATACGGTCGGAGCGCAAGATAAGAGCCGTAATAAGCAATGCCGCGGCGTTCATCAAAATAAGGGAAGAGTTCGGCTCCTTTGACGATTTTCTGTGGAGCTACAGCAATAACAAGACCTTGATATACAAAAGCCACCAAAAGCAGTGGGCGGCAAGCAATGAGCTGTCGGACAGGATAGCTAAGGAGCTTAAAAGACGCGGATTTAAATTTTTGGGTTCAGTCACCGTATATGCTCATTTACAGGCATGCGGCATTATCAACGATCATGAGGAAAGCTGCTTTATGTATAGGAAGATCGCGGATAATTACCCCGTAGAGTACATAGAATGAGCAGGGCGAAAAAATCCTTATTTCCCCTTGAATCGCTTTGCCGAATGGTGTATAATAATATCGGGATAATATGATTTGAATCAAGCGTTTTTCAAGAAAGGAGCCATATGGCGGAAAACATAAAAAACATCGCCGAAAACAGACAGGCGCGGCATGAATATTTTATCCTCGAAAGCGTAGAAGCGGGGATAGAGCTGTTCGGGACCGAGGTGAAATCCATCAGACAAGGCGGAGTAAGCCTTAAGGAAGCCTGGATATCCATTGAAAATGGCGAAGCGTGGGTAAAACAGATGCACATTGCCCCCTATGAAAAGGGAAATATTTTTAACAGAGACCCTTTGCGGGAAAGAAAGCTGCTTATGCATAAACGGGAAATATTGCGCCTTTTCGGGCAGGTAAAGCAGGGGGGGCTTACCCTTATACCCATTTCAATGTATTTTAAGGGCAGCAAGGTAAAGGTACAGGTAGGCTTATGCAAGGGCAAAAAGCTTTACGACAAACGGGAGGACGCGGCGAAGAGAGACGCGAAGCGGCTTATACAGCGCACTATTAAGGAGAGAAACGGCTGATGTTGAAAAGGCTTTCTTTTTTGATGATATGTTTTTTATCTCTTTTCTTTTTTTCGGTCAGCGCCTTTGCGGAATCGGACGCATTGTCCGAAAACGCGAACGCCAATCTTTTGGCGGAATATGCCTCCGCCGAATGGACAGGCGACCCGCTTTATCTTGACGAGCCCAGCGCGGCGGTTTATTTCAAATCGAGAGACAGCAGGGAGCAGTCGGCGGCGCTCACCTTTGAAAGAAACGAAGCGGATACGGGCTTTTATTTCAGAATAGACGCAGGGAACGGCGCCAACAGCGGAGGAGACAGCGGCTGCTGCACGATCTCCTTTTTTGACGAGGAGAAAAATCTGCTTTTTTCTCTG
The DNA here is from genome assembly GCA_023663265.1 of Bacteroides sp. Lineage (GTDB taxonomy): Bacteria > Bacillota > Clostridia > Oscillospirales > Ruminococcaceae > Ruminiclostridium_E. Next base: position 54,994 of record JAMPHV010000003.1, on the reverse strand, counting down.
TCAACCGGCTTAATAAAGAACTTTGACAATTATTCTCGGTTTTATATAGGCGAGGAGACAAGCTATTTTCCTATCCCCGAAAAGGCAAAAACCGTTGAAATAACTCTTAACGCAGAGCAAAACGGAAAGAGCGGCAGAGTTAACATTTATTTTAGAAACCCCGTGCTTTATATGAGCGGAGAACAGCCGCTTCTGCCCTATGAAAATAAAACGTATCTGGAAAGCGCCGCAGGGCTTGCCAAGGTCGAGATCGGAGTCACCAAGGCCACAAGGTATATATGGATAGGCATTGTTTTTGTTGTGGCTCTGGTGTTTTACATAATAAGAATGTGGAGACAAAAGTACAGCACTGCAAGGGTTATGACGGCTTATGACAGGAGACCGCGAAAATAGCTTCCGAAAAAGATCGGCGCACGCGGAAGGGATACTGTATTATATATTTCCTTATTTAACGTTAGGTTGAAAAATTAGGTTTTGTTATGTCGGGTTGTCGGATTTAATATGAACTTAATATGAACTTAAATAAAAAATAGTTGACATAAGCTTGATTTTATGGTATACTATTTTTGTTTAAAATTGGGCTATAGCCAAGCGGTAAGGCAACGGACTTTGACTCCGTCATTTCGGTGGTTCGAATCCACCTAGCCCAACCAAGAAACAACAATTTTCGACAAAAGATTGTTGTTTCTTTTTGTTTGTGATACAATATAGCGTGGAAATAGTCTCTTGCAATCGAAGTGCTTTATCTTTGGACAAAGTATGACTTACGCTCAAGGAAATATTATTTCGTATAGACTTCTGTCAAGTTAAAACAATCCGATTATACTCAGCACAGAATATCGGGAAATAAGCTTCGCTTTTTGATAAAATACAGGCAGACAAGGAGGGATAATATGGACTGGATTATTGGAATACAAAATGCTGTCGACTATATCGAAAATAATCTAACAGAAAAGATTGATTATGAAATGGTCGCAGCACAAAGTTTCTCATCATGCTATCATTTTCAACGTATATTCAGTATTCTTTGCGGATTTACCATCGGCGAGTATATCCGAAATCGCAGGCTGTCGCTTGCCGGTACGGAGCTTGCAGCAAGTGATGCAAAAGTAATTGATATTGCGCTGAAATACGGCTATGAGAGTCCGGACAGCTTTGCAAAAGCATTTCAAAAGTTCCACGGTATGCTGCCATCGCAGGCTCGAAATAATGGCAGCAATCTCAAGTCCTTCTCCTGTCTTGTACTAAAAATTACATTGGAAGGCGGTACAGTTATGAATTACAGAATTGAAGAAAAAAACGATATGATCTTGACGGGATATAGGCGTCGTTTTGTCGGTGTACCCGGCGAGCGTGAAGAACAAGAAAAAGAAATGTATGTAAAAACCAGAGCTTTGCAGTACATTCTTCAGGGACTATCCGGTAATCTTGAAATGAATTATGATGTGATTACCAATATTGATGATGAAGGATATGATTTTTATATTGCAAATCAACTCACAGAGTATTATCGCAATAATCTTAATAAGGACGGTGTGCTGGGAGAAGAGTTTGCAAAGTTTTTTGAGAATATCACTATTCCAAAGTGCACTTATGCTGTATTTGAAACTGAAAGATGCGCTTATCCGACAACAGTTTTTCTTGATTTAAGAAAAAGAATCGCAACGGAATGGCTGCCGAATTCAGGATATCAATTGGCAAATGCACCCGAGCTTGTTGTAACCCATTGGTATAGAGGAAACAAGAAAGAGCAAAGATATCGAGAACTGTGGATTCCGATTATAAAATGTGAATAACAACAAATGCCGCCTGTGTCAAGCAAGCGGCATTTTCTGGGCATTCATTGGTGGAATAAAGTTACGCAAACACCCGGCTAACATAATGTGAGAGTTCAACTCCATACAACAAACTGACGAAAACATCTTTTTTGTAGTCTCTTAACAGTAGCGTGCCGCTGCACCCAATAAGCTCGGCTATGTGTCGGGCTTTTGATTTTATCTGTTTTCCAAAAATCCTATAAGACTTTTTCACGCTCTTTATGTCAATTTCAAACATACAAGAGTGAATTATCTTTCAATGTAAAATCATAATTTTAGAAATTTTCCAAATCAATTAACCGATACATACTTTCTGACACTATATAAGTGAAAGCTTTCAAAACACAGGAGAACAACTATGACCGACAAAAAAGCATCGGAACTTTTGGTCGAAAATCTGACGGCAATTTACGGCTATGCCTTTGCCAAGCTCTATGATAAAGATAAGGTGGATGATCTTGTATCGGAAATTGTATATGAGATCATTGTTTCGGCTCGTAATCTGAAAAACGAGGGCGCCTTTTGGGGATTCGCATGGAAAATTGCAGAAAACACGTTCCGCCGATTTATTCGCAAGAGCGAGCTTGCCATGCAGACCGTTGAACTGACAGAGCAGAATATCTGTGTGTACGACATTTCCCCCGAGCAGGAATACATACAAAAGGAAACAGAGATCGAAGAAGTATATCTGCTTCGACGCGAACTGTCACTTTTAAAGAAAACACACCGTGAAGTAAGCGTTGCTTATTACGTCGATAACAAAAGCTGTTCTCAAATCGCAAAAGAACAAAATATCAGCGTGGAAATGGTAAAATACCATTTGTTTAAGACACGCAAGCTATTGAAGGAGGGTATCGGTATGATGAGAACACTTGGAGAAAAAAGTTATAATCCCGGAACATTCAGACTCGATTTTTGGGGAGATCAGAATAAATACAACGGACTGTTTAAGAGAAAATTGCCCGGTTCTATTGTGCTTGCCGCATATTATGAAGCTATGACGGCAGAAGCACTTTCGATGGAGCTTGGTGTTTCTATGCCCTATCTTGAAGAAGAAATTGAGATTTTGGAAGAGGCGGGAGTGCTGAAAAAGACGGGCGAAAAGTATCAGACGAACATCATTATTATAACGGATGCGTATGAAAAAGAATTTGTTAAAAACACATCTGCCGTATATATGGACGTTGCCAAATCGGTGTTTGATAAAGCATTGAGTCTTTTGCCGCAGATTCGGGGACTTAATTTCGAAGGTAACGATTATGATGACAACAGATTACTGTTCGGGATTTTGAACCTTGCATTTGTGAAAGGCTATATTTTGGCAGGAGAAAAATCACCGCTTGGAAATCCAAACAAGCTTGCGCTCGGTTGTCACGGTTGGATTTTCGGATATGATAATGATTACGCCAATCATCATTTTTACGGCATTACGACAGAAGCATGGAATAAGAGCGGAACGGCATGGTTTTCAGCAGAGAACTACAGAGCTATCAAGCAGGCGCAGCCGTATGACCTCTGCGATTTTCGCAACAAGGCGGAAGCTATATGCGATGCGGTTCTGGAAAAGGATGCAAACTATGAAAATCCTGCACTCCAATGGTTGATTGATCAGAGATTCATTCTTTGTGAAGATAATAAGCTGTCGGCAAATTTTCTTGTGTTTGACAGCGATATATTTAAAAAAGTCAGTGACATCCTCTCGGATATTATAGAGGAAACGGCAAACTGCATGATCAATATATCCAACAAAGCCGAAAAGATACTTGCCGAACATGTGCCAAGCTACCTAATAGGACAATGCGGAGACATTGCCAAAATTCATCATCGGTTTGATGTTGCCGCATTCTTGTTGGAAGAGCTTATCAAAGAAAACAAATTGGTTGTTCCGAATGAAAGAATGCCTCTTTGTATGTGGGGTGTAACGGAGTAAATATATCTCCGAATTTGTGTACGAAGGTTAAAATAGTTTACGCCAACAAGAACCGACAATTTTCGTCAGAAGATTGTCGTTTCTTGTTGGCATAAAGCCAAAAAACAAAAATGCAACAAAATAACTGTAAAGATTAAAGAAAAATATTGCTATTTTCTCGAATCTATGGTATAATTATAAAAAGCTTCCAAATAATCTGCCAAGTCCTGCTACTAATCTATGGGCAGGGCTGTTGCAGTTTTTGGAACCTATAAATGAATTTGAATTTATCTCAAATTTTTTGAGTTAACGGAGGAAAGTAATGCTGACAGATATTGAAATCGCTCAAAGGGCGCAAATGAAGAAGATCAAGGATATTGCCGCCGACTTGGGCATCGACGAGGACGAATTGGAGCCTTACGGTCATTACAAGGCAAAGATCACCGAGGAGTGCATACAAAGACTGGCGGATAAGCCTGACGGAAAGCTTATCCTTGTTACCGCCATAAACCCCACACCCGCGGGAGAGGGCAAAACCACCACCAGCATCGGTCTTGCCCAAGGTATGTATAAGCTCGGGAAAAAGGCGGTGTTGGCGCTTCGCGAGCCTTCGCTGGGACCTGTTTTCGGCATAAAGGGCGGAGCGGCAGGCGGTGGCTATGCGCAGGTGGTTCCCATGGAGGATATAAACCTGCACTTTACGGGCGATATGCACGCCATAACCGCTGCAAATAACCTGCTTTGCGCCTTGCTGGACAATCATATCCAGCAGGGAAACGCGCTTGATATCGATCCGCGCCGTGTGCAGTTAAAAAGATGTCTCGATATGAACGACAGGGCGCTCCGCAACTGTATCGTCGGATTGGGATCAAGGATCGACGGCGTTCCGCGCGAGGACCATTTCTGCATTACCGTTGCCACCGAGATAATGGCTATACTTTGTCTTGCGGCTGATTTAAAGGACCTAAAGAAAAGATTGGGCAATATTTTGGTCGCCTACACCTATGACAACAAGCCGGTGTTTGCCAAAGACCTGCATGCGGTAGGTTCAATGACCGCTTTGCTCAAGTCCGCAATAAATCCGAATTTGGTACAGACGCTTGAAAATACTCCCGCGATCGTTCACGGCGGACCCTTCGCCAATATCGCTCACGGCTGCAACTCCGTAAGAGCTACCCGTCTCGCAATGAAGCTCGGCGATTACGCGGTGACGGAAGCGGGCTTCGGCTCCGATTTGGGCGCGGAAAAGTTTTTTGACATAAAATGTCGTTTTGCGGGTCTTAAGCCAAGCTGTACAGTTTTGGTAGCCACTATCCGTGCGCTGAAATATAACGGCGGGGTTCCCAAGGCGGAGCTGACTGCGGAAAATCTTGACGCGCTCAAAAAGGGAAGCGTAAACTTGAAGACCCATATTGAAAATATGCATAAATACGGCATACCTGTTGTCGTCGCCATAAACCATTTTTATACCGACACCGACGCCGAGATCGAATATATAAAAAGCTTTTGCAGGGAAATGGGCGTTACCGTCGCATTCTCCGACGTATTTCTGAATGGCGGCGAGGGCGGCAGGGAACTGGCGCAGGCGGTAATTGACACCGTTGATAAATGCGAGGGCTGCCAAAGCAATTTCAAGCCCTTGTATGACGAGACGCTTTCGATTAAGGAAAAACTCGGTATCATAGCAAGGGAGATATACCGTGCCGACGGCGTTGCCTACACCTCGCAGGCTGAAAAGGCGATAAAGGAAATAGAGGCGCTGGGATATGACAAGACGCCCGTATGTGTTGCTAAAACACAGTATTCGCTTTCGGACGATCCGACAAAATTGGGAAAGCCCGAAGGCTTCAGCATTACTATTCGCGATATAAAGCTTTCTTCGGGTGCGGGCTTTGTGGTTGCTTATGCGGGTGATATTATGACCATGCCGGGACTTCCCAAGGTACCTGCCGCCAACAGCATCGATGTTGACGATATGGGCAATATCAGCGGCTTATTCTGATGAAAAAATTTATTTCGGAAAGCGTTTCCGATACCGTTCGCATTGCCCGTGAATTTGCGGAAGAGCTGAAAGCGGGAGACGCGGTGCTGTATAAGGGAGAAATGGGGGCAGGGAAGACCTATTTCACCAAGGGCATAGCCAAACGCTTCGGTATCACGGAGGAGGTCACAAGCCCCACCTTTGCGCTTATCAATGAATATTACGGCGAAACAAACATATTTCATTTTGATTTATTTAGGGTCTCGGGCTTTGATGAGCTGTACGGAATCGGCTTTTTTGATTATTTTGACAGAAACGGCGTGTTATGTATAGAGTGGAGCGAAAATATTCCGTCTCTTGCCGATTACTTTGACGCGGCTTATGAGGTCTCTATCGTAAAAACAGGAGAGGAAAGCCGAGAAATTACCATTCAAAGGATAAAGGGGTAGACAATGCTGATTTTAGGTTTGGACGCTTCGGCTGTGGCGGGCTCCTGCGCCCTGTGCGATATCGGGGAGGAAAAAAGCGCTGTAATTGCCGAAAGCTTTGTAAATACCAAGCAGACACATTCGCAAACACTGCTTCCGATGATTGAAGCTATGATGAAAAACGCAGGAATCGATCTTAATCGGATCGAGCGAATAGCGGTTACCGACGGTCCCGGCTCCTTTACGGGAATTAGGATAGGCGTTGCTGCCGTAAAAGGGTTAGCGTACGCTTTGGATATACCCTGCGTGGGAGTTTCGACGCTTCACGCCTTAGCCTGTAATTTAGTCGGCTTTGAGGGTATTGTCTGCGCGGTGATGGACGCTCGGTGCAATCAGTTTTATAATGCTTTGTTTTCGGTAGGGAAGGGAGCTCCCGAAAGAATTACTCCCGACAGAGCAATTTCCGCCGACGAATTGACGAGGGAGCTTGCACAATATAAGGGTAAAAGAATTATATTGGTCGGCGACGGCGCGGAGCTTGCGTTTAAGCTGCTTAAGGACGTTGAAGCCGAGCTTGCCCCGCTTGCCGTAAGATTCCAAAAGGCGGAAAATGTTTGTCTTGCCTCCGCCGAATACGATATCGTTTCCGCAGGAGAGCTTACGCCCGTATATTTAAGGCTGCCTCAAGCGGAAAGGGAACGGTTGGCAAGGCTGAACTCCAAATAAAAGGAAACGAAAATGAAAGGAAAAAAGAAAAATGATAGTTTTAGGCAGCGACGGCGCCGGAACCGAATTAAAAAATCATCTTATCGATTTTTTAAAGGAAAACGGATATGATTATCTTGACTGCGGAGAGGAAAAGGACTATCCCGATATTGCGGAGACCGTCTGCAAAAAAATCGTATCAGGGGAAGCGGAAAAAGGTGTTTTGGTTTGCGGAACTGGAATAGGGATTTCAATTTCCGCCAATAAGATAAAGGGTATAAGAGCCGCTTGCTGTACCGATTATTTTTCCGCCAAATACACAAGGCTCCATAACGACGCGAATGTCATCTGTATGGGAGGTCGAGTTATAGGGCAGGGGCTTGCCAAGGAGCTTCTGAACGTATTTTTGAACACCGAATTTGAGGGCGGACGTCATGCCGCGCGAGTTGAAAAAATAAAAAAATTGGAGGATAAATAACTTCTATGGACATGTTGAAAATTCTTGATCACCCGCTTTTGCAGCACAAGGTATCTCTTTTAAGAGACAAAAACACAGGCTCAAAGGAATTTCGTGAATTGGTTTCCGAAATAGGTATGCTTATGACCTATGAGGCTACGCGCGATCTGCCTTTAAAGCAGGTTGAGGTTCAAACGCCTGTGGCTATCGCCAAAACCAACATTATTTCGGGAAGAAAGGTCGCATTTGTTCCTGTCTTGAGAGCAGGTCTCGGTATGGTAACGGGCGCGGTAGAGCTTGTACCTGCCGCAAAGGTAGGACATATCGGCATTTGCCGCGACGACGAGCATAACGACGGAAGCGTAAAGGTTTATTACTGCAAGCTGCCCTTTGATATAAAGGAGCGCGATGTTATCGTAATGGACCTTATGCTCGGCACCGGCGCGACTGCCGTTAAAGCTATTGATATGGTCAAGGAAAGCGGAGCTCATTCCGTTAAGTTTATGGCTGTGGTTGCCTGTCCCGAAGGCGTTAAGGCGGTTCAAAACGCGCACCCCGACGTTGAGATATACTGCGGCGCACTTGATATGGGGCTTAACGAGGATTTATATATCGTGCCCGGTATCGGTGACGGCGGAGACAGGATATTCGGAACAAAATAAAGGCATAAATACTAACAAATGTCACTGTGCAAGGTTTACGGAAATTTTGCACAGTGATTTTTTATAAAAAATAAAACCCCCGAAAAACGGAGGTTTCACTATACTGTAAATTTGATCTGTATTTATTTTACTTGCCGATTGAATTACTTTTTCTTCTTGATAACGATGATAACAACTACAACAATTACAACAACCACAACTGCAATGATGCCGATGATCAAACCAACGTTTGAAGAAGAGCTGCTTGTGGAAGCGGCGGTAGTGGTAGTAGCTGCTGTTGTTTCGGCAGCGGAATCGTCATTGTTATTCTCGGAAGCGTTTTCTGCGGGAGCCTCGGTCTCTTCGGCTTCGGTCTCATCAGCTGCGGGAGCTGCGGGAACATAAGGCTGAGAAAGGTCTTCGATTATTGTGTTAAGCTCGCTCTCTTCGATCTTGTTTCCAAGTCCGTCAAATGCAAGCATAATATTGCCGTCGATGTCATTGCAAACAAAAGCTCTAACCTTAAGGTTGATGGAGTAATCTTCGCCCCATTCCTGGATACCTACCTGGTTGCAGTCGGCGCCCTCGGGCCAAACAATATCCTCGGCAGAATCGTCATGCGCCACGTCGTAGGTCAAAGAGTAAGCAAACTTTCTGATGTATTCCATGTGAAGCTTTTTGCTGTAGTCAACGGTACCGGTATTTCCGTTTTCAAAGCCTTCGGGAGTATCGCCCTCTTCGGGAAGTCCCCACCATTCGTTTGAGTTGGGCCAGTTGTACTTTGCGTACATAGTTACAGCAGGTACCGTGGTACCGTTTTCGTCTACGTAAGCTTCCTTATATACGGGAGAATCAAGAGTTTTTCCGATAGTACCGCCGTTTGCGGAATAAATAAAGTTTCCGCCGAAGCCGTCGATAGCGGGATCGTACATATCAAGGTCAACCGCCAGTTCCTCATCGGCGCCTCTCACCGCTTCCAAATACATAGTCATGGAAGCAACCTTTGTAACGTCAATACCGTAATCGGTAGCGGGCTTTCCTTCGGATGCGTCGCCGACATTATAGAGCTGAATGAGCCAAGCTCCGGATTCAATGCTCAGACCGTTTGCAGGCTGCTGCTCGGCGCACTTGCCGATAACGTTTCCGTCTGCGTCTACAACGCTGATGCAGTCGTCGCCCAAAGTACCGATAACGTTTTTGTCTTCATCAAGAAGCTGTTTGTTTTTGTCAAGTGTTCCCAAAACGTTTCCGCTTTCATCGGTAACCTCTGCGTTAGGCACATAGAGAGCCGCATTTGCGGATATTGCCAATGAGCTTACAGCTAATATTGAAGCAACAGCTCCCGCTAAAACTTTTCTAAGTTTCATTTCAAGTCCTCCATAAAATTTGTTTAAGTACCAAAATAGCAGAAAGCCTATTAAGCTAACTGTGACTTAATTATAACTTAATGGAAATTTAAATTCAATAGATATTTTCAACAAGACTTTTTTTATAATATTGTCAATATCCTACAAGTACAAGTACAATAATTTAGCTAAATTAACTTAAATCAAAGCTTGACAAAATATCGGCTCATAAAGCTTGCCGTATCACATATCTTCATTCGACTTTTTTTTCGGAGAAGCCACATTCGCAAGCGGATTCTGATCCATAGCCTGTTTTATCTGATTATCCGAAACATGAGTATAAATTTGAGTGGTATTTAAATTCTCATGTCCAAGGACCTCTTTCAGAACGCGAACGTCTACGCCGTTCTGATACATAAGAGTAGCGGCGGTATGGCGAAGCTTGTGGACCGAAAAGCCGTAGCCCGAAAGCCCCGATTTCATCATTTTCTCTTCAATTATCTGCTCAACACGTCTGTTGGAAATTCTTTTGTATCTTTTACTTAAAAATAAAGCCTTTTCTCCATGCACGTTGGGTCTTACGCCAATATAAGCTTCATAAGCGGACACACAGGCGTTATTCAGATATATAACGCGCTCCTTATTTCCTTTTCCTATTACCTTAAGGAATGAATATGCGGTATTCGTTTTGGGATCGACGGATTTGATATAATCGTTTACAGATATTCCCACCAGCTCTGATAAACGCATGCCGCAGTTCAAAAAGAAGGTTATCATACAATAATCTCTTGCATCGACCCAATCGCTTATATCGGAGCATTCGGAAAGGAGCTGATTTGCCTGTTCAATGGTCAGATGCTTCGGCAGTGCATTTTTGGGTGACGGAAGCTCTAATTTGGCAGCGGGACTGACTTCAAACCAGCCCTTATTGTCAGTGAGATACTTAAAAAACTGTCTTATTGAAACAGCCTTTCTGGCTCGCGCCTTTTGATGATTTTGGCGCTCGTCCATTGTAAAATGCAAAAAGCCCATTATATCCGTTAAAGTAACGGATTTTACATAATAATCGGGAGTATCCGCTATGGTAATTTCCGAAAAAACCGCATCTGATAAGGACGGATCGTTTTTTACTTTCAGATAGCGTAAAAACAAACGCAAATCGCAGTAATAGTTTTTCACCGTTAATCCCGACCGTCCTTTGATGACCGACATGTGATCCAAAAAATCAATAAGGTATTGCGGGGAGTCTAAACGGTAATTAAAATTTGATGTTGTCATTTTGATTATCTCCAGTATGTGGGGTGGGGGTAGAAGAAGCACATCTAATTGCGTAAAATGAAAATTTTACGCAATTAGGGGAACCTCATTTACCCGAGAATTTCTTCCACAACATATTTCCCGTCACTCCTCCTAACGACCTGTCGGTTTTCCTCCATATCCACGACCGCAACAGTTGATATGACCTTGTTGTCGGGATTCGACAAATAAACCACCTCGCCGGTTTTTAGATTGAAATTTGTCACAAGCTTCTGAAGCGCGGACGTGTCGTTATTGTTTCTGCATACAACTGTAAGCTCGCTTTCCGCTTTTATAACGACTGACGGGATTTCCCAGCGGTCAAGCTCGCTCGCTTTATCCGAAAGACAGTAGCCATTCAGCTTAACGTCAACTGAATTTGGATTATATAAGGTTATACTGTCGGAATCTCCTGAAGTATAAAGCCTGCTGATATAAATTTCTTCATTCACAACGGGCGTTTTTTCATAAACAGCTTTTACGGTAATGTTTCCGTCCTCCGCCATATCCGAAGTAAGCACCGCGGTCTTTGTTTCGTATTTTGTACCGTTGATATCCCAATATAAAAAACTGTACCCTATGTATTCATCAGCCCTTATCGGGACCGAACAAGCGGAAAAATAATTCCTGGAGGCTCTTTCGCCTCCCGAGATCTCCGCCGAATTCAAATAAGCGCTGCCTCCTTCTCCGTTGATCAATGCAACGTTTATCATATCTTTTTCATAACCCAATACATTTTTAAGGTCCTTAAGCATAATTTCCGGACGGTTTTTAAAGAAATCTCTTATCTGCTGCCTGCTTTCCTCAAAGGTTTCTCTGCGCGCCCAGTTGGATGTATATCCGTTGTCAAGAGCGTACATACATTCGGTGTCGCAAAGAGCGATTTTTTCGTCTATCACCTTTAAGGCATTTTCATAGGAAAATTCGCCGTACATTAAATCACAGACAGTGTTGGCAAGCTTCATTTTCATATCCTCACGCTCCAAAAGAGCCGTAAGAAACGTTGAAGTTCCGCCCATATGACCGCCGTTGATAAGATAGGATAAGGTCGGCTCTCTGTATCCGTTTCCGTAAAGCCCCATACCGTACTCGGCGTCAAACAGCAAAAAGCGCCATTTTCCGTCCAAATACGGATTTTCAAGCTCTTCGTTTTCCTCGGGATAATAACGCCATGCCTTAAAATTGTTTCCCGGCCAGTCCTCGTTGTTGATATAAATCTGAATGGAATAATACAGCATAAGATTATCGATATCCACAAGACTGCAAAATTCCTCAAATTTGCCGTCATCGGTCAAGCCGCCTTTTGCAAGCTCGCAAACATAGCTGTAATCCAATGAGCTTTGTATATCATAGTAATCGCTGTCGTCGTCGTTTTCGTCAAGCTCGGTCTCTTTATGCCCTACTATTCTGAAATTATCCCTGTTTCCGCCGTACATCATTTCAAGATAACCGCTGCAATACGCCTCGTGCAGCCATGAAAATCCGTAATATTTTCCGTTGAGAAATACCGCCGCGGGTATTGTGTCCTGCGTATCGGGAAAACCCGCGTTTTTTGCAAGCTGATTCGCGACCTCGTCGCGAATGCTCGCAAATTCGCGGTCGTTTGCGTTGTTTCTCAAGGTGATTCGATCGTATCTTGAGATCAGCTCGCCGCAGGAATCGGAAGCCGCTCCGAAAAACGGGTATTTAAATTTTCCGTTGCCCTCGCTGTATTCGTTTCTTGCAATAAGACGCCAGGATTTTTGATCCACGGCTCTTGAAACACCGCCTACAACACGTCCGCCCGCCGCTTGATCGATCAGTTGATTGCCTCGGCTGTCATAGACCTCCACATACATATCCCTTTCGCTTTCACGTCCGCCTATGAACCAGTTGGCGGGAGCGTCATAGGGTATTTCCCCGCCTCTGTATTCGTTTTCAAGCCATTGATCCCTAACGTAGCCCTCAACGCATACGCCGTTGTAATAGTCGTATAAATTATAAGGATCTGTAGAAAGAACAAAAATATATGTAGATTCGTCAAAACGCTCGAATACGTTCTTTCCCGTTACATAGCTCTTGGTTTGCAGCTCCGAGGTTTCGTTTCCGCTGATCGCAACGGCTTTAATGGTAGTTGCGCTGACAGTGTTCCCCGCTTTTACGATAATAGGCTCGGTATATTTTTTTGAAGAAGCATCGGGAGTTGATCCGTCCAAGGAATAGTATATTTCAGCCGAGCTGTCCTTACAGGTGATCTCGACCGGGATAGTTTCATCGTAAAAGGTGTCGGTATGAGAAAAGGCAAGATATAACGGATCGCTGCTTACTGCTTCGGGAAGCACATTTTCATCGTCCCTAAGCACGCTCTGCTGCTCCTCTTGAAGCTGCGGAAACAAAACCAGACCGATCCCCGCGGCAATTCCTACCGTTATAACTATTGCCAAAACAATAACTTTTTTCATTTTACGCAGAACCTTTCATATAAGTTTAACCGATTTCTTTTAAAATGCACTCCTTGCAAAGCACGGGGTCCGTTTTCCCTCCCGACAGCTTCATACACTGTCCCACCAAATAGCTCAAAATGTTTGTTCTGCCGTTTTTGTAGGCTTCCACATTCTCTTCGTTGCTTTGAAGGACCTGCTTTACCAATGCTTTCACGGCTGTGATATCCGAGTTTTGCTCTAATTCCAATTCTCCTACAAGACCGTCAATGTCCCTGCCGCTTTTTATATATTCATCAAACAATATCTTGACAGAGGTTGAAGAAATAACGCCGCTCTCCTTGAGTCTTCCGATCCTGCATAACGAAAGACCGAGACGACCTATATCCGAAACGTTTAAAAAATCGGGGTTATCGTTCAAAAAAACTGCGGCAGCGCCGTTTATCAAAACCGCCGCTGTTTTCGGAGAGCAAATGTTAAAGCTTACACATTCGTTAAAAAGTCTGTCTTTTTGTATATCGTTTATTATATCCTCCGTCATTTGCTTTGGTATTCCCAAGGAGCCGTAATAAGTGCGCTTGTCCCTTGGGAGCATGGGAAGCTTAGACGCTATATTGTCTGTGAAATCCTCCGACAAACCGACCGTAGGCAGATCCGGCTCATCAAAATAACGGTAATCCTCCGTATTTTCCTTTGTTCTTAAAAGCACGCTTTTCATACACTCGGCGTCCCAACGCCTTGTTTCGCGAAAAACTTTTTCTCCCCTTAAAATAATTTCACGCTGTCTCTTTTCTTCATACAATATCCCCTGTAAAATATTGTTAAAGCCGCTTACGTTTTTTAATTCGCATCTTTCTCCGAGAGGATCGTTTTTATAATGCACGGATACGTTTACATCGCAGCGCATACTTCCCCGCTCCGCCTTACAGTCGGATATACCTAAATGAAGCAACGTCAGGCGCAGCTCCTTTAAAAAATCCAACGCCTCGCCGGGGGATTTGAAACAGGGCTTTGTCACTATTTCTATCAAAGGTATCCCGCAGCGGTTGTGATCGATACCGCCTCCGCATACCTTCCCCGAGTCCTCTTCAAGGTGAATATTGGCAATGGCATATTTTTTGCCGTCAATATCAAGATATCCGTCTTCGCATATCGGCAGATAGGATTGCGATATCTGATATCCCTTGGGTAAATCGGGATAAAAATAGTTTTTTCTTGCCATTTTGAATTTTCGATTGATTTTACAGTTAAATGCAAGTCCCGCTTTTACCGTTAGATACACCGCTTTTTTATTTATTGAAGGCAGTGTTCCCGCATAACCCGTACAAATAGGGCAGATGACGGTATTTTCTTTTTTGCCGCAGGTGTTTTTGCAGGAGCAGTACATTTTGGTTTCGGTCAAAAGCTCCGCATGTACTTCAAGCCCGATATTGGTTTCAAATAAGCTATTCATAATATATTTATTTTAGCACAAATTCACATATAATACAATAAGTAACGTCAAATCAGAAAAAATTTCCTTCTAATCCATAATGAACGATTTCACCATATCACGATAATATTGATAATCCGCAAGATTTCCTTTAACGCTTTTTTCCTTTACATCATTGCTTCTGACCGATAAAAAATCCTTTTCATCCGCCATTTTGTCATTATGCTTAAATATTATTTTTGCCGTTTTATATCCGTCGTTTCCGATAATAATATATCTGTTTTTTATTTTATCGTACAGATCAAATTCCTTATCGTCTAAAGCGCCCTGCACCCTTTCATTGAACAGAAAAAAATTTGAGCAAGGCAGCCCGCAGTATATCGGTACAACCGAAATAACCTGCCCACACTTGATTATTTTTCGGTATGCAGCGTATATATCGTCATTCTTATTGATACAGACGTCGTCAAAGCATTCATAATTGCATCTTCCGCAGGAATTAGCGTTTATCTTTGAAAAATCAATGAAAAAAATATCGCCTTGTTCGTTTTGTTCATTTAGAATGCTTATAATGTACTGTGAGAATTTAAAGCAATTTCCGTTGCTTCTTGAGCTGAAATTGACAACGGCGATATTGTTTCCGACCTTATGCATAATCCGTTCCTTCCCTTTCAGTGTTGCTCTTCATCGCCCAACATCTTGATCAAATCTTCCTCGCTTATAATATTGATCCCTAACTGCTGCGCCTTGGTGAGCTTGCTGCCCGCGTCCTCTCCTGCAAGAACATAGTCGGTTTTTGACGATACCGATCCGCTGCATTTTCCGCCGTTGCTTTCTATCAAAGCCTTTGCTTCATCTCTCGTCATAGTGGGAAGCGTGCCTGTCAAAACGAATTTCAAGCCCTCGAACTTTTTTCCCGTTTCCTTAACGGTGAAGCTCATATTCAGTCCGTATTCCCGCAAACGTCTTATAAGCGTGATCCTATGAGGCTCTCTTAAAGCGTTGTATATATTATCGGCTAAAATTTCGCCGAAGTTTTCTATAGCGACGATCTCTTCACGCTCCGCATTCATAAGCTTTTCCATTGAGGGAAAGCTTTGGCACAGCAGGACCGCGGAACGCTGACCTATACCCTTTATGCCTAAAGCGAACAACAGCCTGTCCAATTCGTTTGCTTTTGATTTTTCTATTGCATCTATCAAATTGCCTGCCGATTTTTCCTTAAAGCCAGGCAGCGTCAGTATATCCGCCATTGTAAGCTGATAAAGGTCCGCTACCGTTTCAACCAATTTGTGATTTACCAGCAATTCAACGTTTGCGCTGCCGAGACCCTCAATATTCATAGCGTTTCTTGAAGCGAAATGAACTATATTGCGCAGAAGCTGCGCGGGACAGTCAATGTTGGGACAGCGTATCACAGCTTCGTCTTCGTCCCGCACCGCTTTTGCTCCGCAAGCGGGACAAAGCATAGGGATATTATACGGTTCGGAATTTGCGGCGTGTTCTTTTACTCTGACCACCTCGGGAATTATCTCTCCCGCTTTTCTTACAATTATTGTATCTCCTAACCGTACGTCCAGGTCGGTAATTATATCCTGATTATGCAGCGTTGCCCTTGAAACGGTGGTACCCGCCAAGGATATCGGGTCAAATATCGCAACGGGGGTCAATGCTCCCGTTCTGCCGACGTTTATTTCGATGCTGTTTAAAACCGTTTCCTTTTCCTCGGGAGGATATTTGAAGGCTACCGCCCACTTCGGTACCTTTGCGGTAGCTCCGAGAACGCTTCTGTCCTTAAACTCATCGACCTTTATGACCGCTCCGTCGATATCATAGGCTAAGACTCCTCTTTTATCTCCTATGGAGGCGATCTTTTCTATTGCTCGTTCAATATCGGTAAAGGCTTCATATCCGTCGATCACCTTAAAGCCTAGCTCGCGCATCAGCTCTAACGATTGCTTGTGGGAAGACAGCTCATACCCCTCGATCTGCTGCACGTTAAAAATAAAAATATCCAGCTCTCTTTGCGCCGTTACCCTGCTGTCCTTTTGTCTTAACGAGCCCGCTGCGGCATTTCTTGGATTTTTTGCGGGCTGCTCGCCGTTGATCTCCTGCTGCATAACGAGCTTTTCAAAGCTTTTTTTGGGCATATAGACCTCTCCCCTCACCTCAATGTAAGGAAGCGGCTTTTTTATTTTCATAGGGATACTTTTTATTGTTCTCAGATTTTCGGTAATATCCTCTCCCACAAAGCCGTCCCCTCTTGTGGAGCCTCTGACGAACAAACCGCCGCGATATTCCAACGAAACGGAAAGACCGTCTATTTTAGGCTCGACAATATATGTCGGCGGAGTGCTTAACGCCTGTCTGACCCTTGTATCAAACTCTCTCAGAGCGTCAACGCCGAAAACGTCTTGGAGCGACCCCATTTGAACCGTATGCGGCACCTTTTCAAAGCTGCTCTCCGCCGTTCCGCCTACTCTTTGCGAGGGCGAAAGAGGCGTAACAAGCTCCGGAAAAGCTTTTTCAAGACCGTACAGCTCCCGCATAAGCTCGTCGTAGCTATAATCCTCTATCGTAGGATCGTCAAGCACATAATAAGAGTAGTTGTGCTTTTCTATTTCCTCCGAGAGCTGACTGTGTCTTGCTTTTGCCGTTTCAAAATCCAATTTGTTTTCCATTATTTGAAATATCCTTCCTTTAGGCGCTTTAATCAACGCCGTAATCGTTGATCGTCCCCATTAAGTCCTCGCTTCCCGAAATAACGTGAGTATAGCCCTCGGGCACGCTGCCCACAATAACCGTTTCAGCTATCACAAACTGCGTTTTTACCGTCGCGGACGAGGTATAACCGGGAATGATCGCGGAAATGTCCACATTGATCTCCACCAATATCCTGTGCAGCGTTTGATTTATACCTGCGCTCTCGAAAGCGCTTATCAGCGCGGTTTCCACATACCCCTCGGGTCTTAGCGTAACGGGTATCATCGGACCTTGGTTATAAAACGCGGAAAAACCCGAGATAGTACCCAGCGAAATGCTTAGGTCCTGCGCGTCCAGATCGGCTAACTCGTCGTTGACGCTTTTTGTAATCTTAGCCTTAAGCCTGTTTATATTCACCATATTGCTTTCTATGGAGGATATGGAATTGCTGTCGTTATATGTGACCGTAACCAATTCCTCGTAACCCGTTTCTTCGTTTTCAAGCTGCCTGTATACCGCGTCGTTTATGATCCTTGTGGCTAAAATCGTGCTTTGATATATCGTGGTTTTTTCAATGATCGGACGTACTCTCAGATCGATAAGCAGAACTGCCGCTATTATTGTCAGCGCCGCCGCAATAAGCTTCAGCCCCGACCTGCGTCTTTTTTTGATATGATATCTCCTCATAAAATCACCGCCCTAATTATCATTATATGTTTATGATAATTAGGGTGTGATTAGACAAGTTTATTCTTCTTACTTAATGAACGCGGAAAAAGCCTTATAAGTCATATAAACATCGTTTTTTGAGGTGATCTCAAAGGGAGCGTGCATAGAAAGAACGGGGACCCCAAGGTCTATGGTATCCACGTCGAGGTTGGCGATATATTTTGCAACGGTACCGCCGCCGCCTAAATCTACTTTTCCGAGCTCGCCTGTCTGCCAAACAATTCCGTTTTTGTCGAAAACGCTTCTGACGTAACCCACAAATTCGGCGGAGGCGTCACTGGTGCCGCTCTTGCCGCGGGAACCCGTAAATTTTGTAAGACAGGTGCCCTTTCCCACATAAGCGCAGTTTTTCTTTTCCAGCACGTCGGGGAACGAGGGGTCGAAGCCCGCGTTAACGTCCGCGGAAAGACACTTTGAAGCGGATAATACGTGCCTTCCGCTTTTTCCGCAAGCCTCCGCCAGGTCATAAATGAAGAATTTGAGATAAGAGGACTGAAGCCCCGTGTTTCCGTCGCTTCCCGTTTCCTCCTTGTCGGTAAGGACCGTAACCGCTGTTTTCGAGGGCACGCCTTTCAGATCAACGGTCGCCATAAGCGCGGTATAGCCGCAGACTCTGTCGTCCTGACCGTACGCGCCCACCAAGCTTCTGTCAAATCCCACGTCCCTTGCTTTAAAGGCGGGAACGGCTTCCAGCTCCGCAGAAAGGAAGTCCTCCTCAACAATACCGTATTTTTCAAAAAGAATGTTCATTATATTAAGCTTTACAAGCTCGCTCGCTTCATCGTCCTTAAAAGGTCTGGAGCCGATAAGAATGTTAAGCTCCTCGCCCGCAACGATTTTTGACGCGGGACGCTTCATCTGATCCTCCGCCAAATGAGGAAGCAGATCGGTCACAACAAATACGGGGTCCTTATCCTCCTCTCCGATTTTCACGTCAACGGTCGTGCCGTCCTTTTTGATAATAACGCCGTGCAGGGAAAGAGGTATAGCGGTCCATTGATATTTCTTTATACCGCCGTAGTAGTGCGTTTTAAAATACGCCATATCCGCGTCCTCGTACAAAGGATTCTGCTTCAGATCAAGTCTTGGCGAATCGATATGAGCGGCAAGTATATTTACTCCGTTTTCAATGCTATCCTTGCCTATCACGGCAAGAATAACGGCTTTTCCGCGGTTGTTGAGGTATATCCTGTCTCCCGCCTTATACCTTTTGCCGCTGTCAAATCGGGTAAAGCCCGCCTTTTCGGCAATGGCGACAGCCGCCTTGACCGCTTCCCTTTCGGTTTTCGCTTCGTCAAGAAACTTTTTGTAGCTCTCGCTGAACTTATCCGCGGACTTGATCTCCGTATCGGACATAATAAGTCCCGAATTTTTCTTCTGCATAAAAAGCTGTTCCTTAAGCTCCTTTGTTTTGCTTGTTTCTTTTTTAGGCATTTTTGTTGTCCTCCGTATATATTTTTTGATATTCTTTAAGCGCATCTTTTATTTTTTTAAGATAGTGCTTTGTATCCGATGCAGGTACGGTGTCAAGGGTACTTCCGTCCTTACTGTACTCCGTGCATTGCAGCCATGAGTCAACGCTGCCGACTCCCGCGTGATACGCGCATACCGCCTCGTTCATTGAACCGAAATATTCAAGCAGATAACCTATAAGATACGTTCCGTAACGGATATTTTGCTCGGGGTCAAACATAAGGTCGTATTCCGAGTCCTCGCTGTCTCCCAATCTGTAGCGTATCCACTGAAAGGTTTCGTCCATTATCTGCATAAGTCCTCGCGCGCCCGCCTCCGAAACCGCCTCGCTGTCAAAATTGCTCTCGGTTTTTATTATAGCGTAGATAAGAAATTTATCAACACGGTTTTCCTCGGCGTATTTCTCCACGATCTCCTCGTACTTCACAGGATAATTGTACAGCAGATATTTTTCTCTTGCCGCCTTGTATACGGTATTCCCTATCACGGCGGCAATAAGAAGCAGCAGCAACGCGGCAGCGAGAGTGTAAATGCTTTTTTTGCGCGGTCTGCGCCTTTTATTTGATCTGATATAGCTTACCGTCATTTGATTCCCTTTATAAAATTTATTGTTTTCACAGCTTCGTCAAAAAATTCCTGCTCGGTGCCGTTGTTCATCAGAAGAATATCCGACCTTTCTCTGAAAAAGGAAATATCCTGCTGTGAATTTAAACGTCTTTCCGCAAGCTCGGCGGAAAGACCGTCACGCTTTACTATGCGGTCCACAAGAACGCTTTTATCAGCCGCGGCGCTCACTATAATATCGCAAACGGTTTCCAGTCCGCTTTCAAAAAGCGTGGGCGCGTCAAGCACCGTGTATTCCGCGGTCGAGCCGACAAGCCGTTTTATAACACTATATGAAACATACGGGTACATAATTCCGTTCAGCAAGAGCCGTTTTTCGCTGTCCGAAAAAATTAT
Organism: Bacteroides sp.; assembly: GCA_023663265.1. Classification (GTDB taxonomy): domain Bacteria; phylum Bacillota; class Clostridia; order Oscillospirales; family Ruminococcaceae; genus Ruminiclostridium_E. The sequence continues at coordinate 34,697 of JAMPHV010000003.1, read as the reverse complement.
TTTTCCCATAGCGGAGCGATCCAGCGTACCCTCGCTTGTCAGCGCTTCCCTTCCGAAAGCCGAGACGATATCGCGGAGACAAGGCTTTCCTTTTTCAACTACTTCGCGGCAGATCAAGTCGCAGTCAACGATCTCAAAGCCCTCCCGCCGAAAAAGCCTGCAAAGAGTGGTTTTTCCCGCGCCCGACATTCCGGTCAGTCCTATGACCTTTGTTTTTATATTCTTTGACATAATTATAATTTTATAACCTTAAAAGCGGCGGCTCTTATGAGCCTGTTATAAACCGCCAGTCCTATGCCGTTTTTATCGGGAGCCTTGACGTAAACTTTCCGTGCTCCAAGCTCGTCCGCTTTTCTGAGACTTGCGAAAAGCTCGGCGGCTTCCGTTTCGGCGCTGCCTCCGTAAGGCAGGAGCTTGGCTTTGATGCCGTCTGTGTTGTCTGTCAGTACATAGGCGGCTTCATCGTTTTCGTCAAGACCGTTGTTTATAAAATCCGCGAAAACGTCGTTGTCCGCGCATTCGACCATATAAACCTGCGCTTTCGGTGAATAGTGCTTGTATTTCATACCCGGGGAAAGCGCCCTGCCGTTATCCTCAAGCCCCTCTGTTACCGCTCTGTCTATTTCCACCTCGCAAAGCTCGCCCAACATCTCGGGAGTAACTCCGCCCGGGCGCAGTATCTTAACGCCTTTTTCGGTAAAGGCGATGACAGTGCTTTCAAGACCGCATGAACAGACGCCTCCGTCCAAAATGAGCGGTATTTTGCCTTTCATATCCTCATAAACGTGCCGCGCGCAGGTTGGGCTGGGCAGTCCCGACAGATTCGCCGAGGGCGCCGCCAACGGAAAGCCGCACAGCTCTATAAGCCTAAGCGTATACCTGTTGTTGGGAATCCTAAAAGCGACCGTATCCAGTCCGCCGCTGGTCTCATAGGGCACAAGCGATTTCTTCGGCATTATCATCGTAAGCGAGCCGGGCCAAAATTTTTCGGCAAGCCTCAAGGCTAAATCGGGAACGGTATCGGCGTATTCAAAAAGCCAGTCGGTTTCGGGAATGTGAAGTATAAGCGGGTTGTCGTTTGGTCTGCCCTTTGCGAGAAAAATTTTTTTTACCGCTTCGGGTGAAAGTCCGTTTCCCGCCAAGCCGTAAACCGTTTCGGTGGGTATCGCGGCTATTTCTCCGTTTTTCAGCAGCAGCGCGGCTTTTTCGACGCTTTCATCGTTTATTTGAATAATTTCGGTCTTCATTTTATCGGTTCTCGGAATTGGCTAACTTAGCCGTCTGATCCGCAATGGCAAGCGCCTCGAAAATTTCGTCGCAGTCGCCGTTCATAAAAGCGTCAAGCTTATATAAAGTAAGCCCTATCCTATGATCGGTGACGCGGCTTTGAGGGTAGTTGTAGGTGCGTATCCTTTCGGAGCGGTCCCCCGTGCCCACCTGTATTCTGCGCTCCGCGGCTATTTTGTCGGTCTGCTCGCTGAGCTTTGCTTCATACAGCTTGGAATAAAGCATTTTCATCGCCTTTTCCTTGTTTTTCATTTGACTGCGCTCCTCCTGACACTCTACGATAGTGCCTGTAGGGTGGTGTATTATGCGTATTGCGGATTCGGTCTTGTTGATATGCTGACCGCCGGCTCCGCTGGAGCGAAATGTCTGTATCTCAAGATCGGAGGGGTTTATCTCCACGTCCACCTCCTCCATTTCGGGAAGCACCGCAACGGTTATGGTAGAGGTGTGTATCCGTCCCTGCGCTTCGGTTTCGGGAACTCGCTGCACTCTGTGGACGCCGCTCTCATACTTCAGCTTGGCGTAAGCCCCCTCGCCCTCAACGGAAAAGCTGATCTCCTTATAGCCTCCAAGCTCGGTGGGATTCGCGCTGATCACCTCTGTTTCCCAGCTTCTTGACTGGGCGTACAGAGAGTACATTCTGAAAAGAGAATTTGCGAATAAAGCCGCTTCGTCTCCACCCGCCCCGCCGCGTATCTCGACTATAACGCTTCTGTCATCATCGGGGTCCTTGGGCAAAAGCAGTATTTTCAATTCCTCCTCGAATTTTTCCATATCCGCGCGGGAGGAGTTGAGCTGCTGCTGCGCCATTTCCTTAAATTCCTTATCGGCGCCGTTTTCGCTTAATATCCCCTCGGCTTCCTCAAATTCTTCCTTTGCCCTTTTATACTCGCGGAACTTATCCACAATTGGAGTAAGCTGCTTATGCTCCTTCATCAGAGCTCTGTACCTGCTCTGGTCGCTGATAACCTCCATATCGGTAAGGCTTTCGTTTATTTCTTCAAGACGCTTTTCGGCGTTATTCAATTTATCGAGCATTGTTTGAATTATTCCTTTCCTTCCTCATTGGCTGCGGAAACGATCTTTTTTATTTTTTTCTCGCACTTGCTCCGTGCGACCATAAAATCATGTCCGCATTTTTCGCACTTCAATCTGAAATCCGCGCCCACGCGCAGGACGACCATTCGGTTCCCGCCGCATGGGTGAGGCTTTTTCATTTCAAGAATATCGCCGATGTTTACATTCATACGCCCTCGCTCGCCCTCGCTTTGAAATCAAGTTATTTTTCTTTACCGTTATGGCAATACTTATTTATTCACATTTGTCATTTTGCTTAGATTTTACCCATAGCTATTATACCACGTTTTGCCAAAAAAAGCAACAAGTAGTATAAGACAGGTTCTAACAAAGCCGTTTTTTTCATAAACTTAACAAAAACCAAAAATTGTGAGGTTTTCTTTGCTTTGCCGATTACGCGGCATTATCCTCACAAGGGAAGGAATGATCGTAAAAATGTCTGAATTTTACCCGGAGGGAGAGTTAATCAATACCGAGGACAACCGCCGCGCAACCGCCGACGAACAGCGGCTTCAGGAATGTATCATAAGCGGCAAAATACTTGAGGCGCCTTGTATAGTATGCGACAGCAGGCATAATTTAATTGTAGACTTCGGCTTTATTAAAGGAATAATTCCCCGCACCGAGGGCGCCATAGGAATAGACGACGGCACAACAAGGGATATCGCCCTTATATCCCGCGTCAATAAGGCAGTGTGTTTTAAAATAACCGCCGTCGTCGGAAACGAATACGGCGAAAAAACCGCGATACTAAGCCGAAAAATGGCTCAGCAGGAGTGTATGAAAAGATATATTTCAAATCTGACCTCGGGCGATATCATCAACGCGCGGGTAACGCACCTTGAACAGTTCGGCTGCTTCGTGGACATAGGCTGCGGCATTCCATCACTAATACCGATAGACGCGATCTCGGTGTCAAGAATAAACCACCCCTCGAACAGAATGACAGTAGGACAAAATATAAAAGCAGTGGTCAAGGGCGTCGAGGGCGGCAAGGTCTCGCTTTCACACAAAGAGCTGCTCGGCACCTGGTCCGAAAACGCGGCTATGTTTAAAACCGGGGAAACGGTAACGGGATATATACGCAGCATCGAAAGCTACGGCATATTCGTAGAGCTTACTCCAAACCTTGCGGGACTTGCGGAGCTTAAGGAAAACGTACATATAAATCAGCACGCAAGCGTGTTTATAAAGGCGATCATTCCCGAAAAAATGAAGGTCAAGCTTATAATAGTGGACGCTTTTGACAACGGATATTCGTCCGGAAGCGGAAGCTTTAAATATTTTACGGAAAGCGGTCACATAGATAGCTGGGTATACTCCACGCCCGAGTCCGACAAGATAATCAAGACTGTTTTTTAGAGGCGGTCCTGACCCTTTCCCTGTATTCCTTAGCCGCCTGTTCAAGCTTATTTTCGCCAAACTCGTAATAAATTCTGTCCTTGAGCTCATCGGGCAGATACTGCTGCTCAACGTAATGATTGGGAAAATCGTGCGGATAAAGATAATTCTGTCCTTTTACCGCCGCTCCCTCTCCGTCGCAGTGCACATTTTGCAGATGACGCGGAAAATCTCCAGTTATGCCGTTTTGCACATCGGCAAACGCCGCATGCATTGCAGCATAAGAGCTGTTGGATTTGGGGCTGGTGGCAAGCAAAACCACCGCCTGAGCCAAGGGCACACGCGCTTCGGGCATACCGAGCTGCAAAGCCGCGTCAACGCATGCCTTTGCCACCACAATGCCGTTAGGATACGCCAGACCTACGTCCTCCGAGGCTATGACCAATAATCTGCGGCATACCGAGGGCAGATCGCCCGCTTCAAGTAGCCTTGCCATATAATGCAGGGCTGCGTTTTCGTCCGAGCCGCGTATCGACTTTTGAAACGCCGACATTAGATCGTAATGCTGGTCTCCGTCCTTATCATAGCGCATATTGCTTCTTTGGGCAAGCTCCGCCGCCAGCCCGCGGGTTATATTGCCATCGTTTGCCGCAAGCATACAGAGCTCGACGGTGTTCAACGATTTTCTCACATCTCCGCCGCAGCCTCTCGCGATCTGCTCACAGACGCCCTCCTCAATATTCATTTCCGATTCCGCTTCCTCAAATGCAAGCTTGAAGCCCCGCTTTACGGCAGGCAGAATCTCCTCGGGAGCCAGCGCTTTAAATTCAAAAACGGTGCAGCGTGACAAAATAGCGTTATAAACGTAAAAGAAAGGATTTTCCGTTGTAGAGGCGACAAGAGTTATATCTCCCGTTTCTATATATTCAAGCAGACTTTGCTGCTGCTTTTTGTTAAGGTACTGTATTTCATCGAGATAAAGCAAAATGCCGTTAGCTGAGGAAAAGGTGTTTCGGGAAGCGATTATTTCCTTTATATCCGCCGTAGAAGCGGAGGTACCGTTCAGCTTGTACAGGTCCATACTGCTTTTTTTTGCTATGATATTCGCAACGGTGGTTTTTCCCACTCCCGAGGGACCGTAAAATATCATATTGGGAATATGTCCGCTTTCTATTATGTTTTTCAGCGGTCTTCCCTTTCCCAATATATGCGATTGTCCGAAAACCTCGTTCAGATCGTCGGGTCGTATCTTATCGGCTAATGGCATGGCTTTTCCTTTCTTTTTATCAAATTATAGTATAATCGGCATTTTTAATAACCCCATTACGGCAGGTAATGGGGTTATTAAATTTTGTTCATCTGAGATAATAAATATGTACATCAAATGTGCGCTTTTATCAAAGATTTTCCGCGCTTTTTACATTATACTTTGTAAGCAAAGACTTGATTTTTGTATGAGGATCGATCACCTTGCTGGTTGAAATATCGTGATTGATCGCCGCGATAAGGTAAGCTATATATTTTGACACATCGACCTCCTTGAACCACTCGCGTGAAAGCAGATCGGGAGTTCTGTAGGTAAGGTTGGTACCGAAAACATAGTCGATCATTCCCTTTTCGTAGGCTTCGTCAAATTTTGCAAGACCGTTGGTGAAAATAGGATATGTAGCATAAGCAATGATCCTTTTTGCCCTGCGTTTTTTCAGCTCGTAAGCAATATCCAGCATAGAATCTCCCGACGAAATAATGTCGTCGGAAATAAATACTGTCATATCCTCAACTGAATTGCCGAGGTATTCATGAGCGATTATGGGATTTCTGCCGTTAACGATGGTCGAATAATCGCGCCTTTTATAGAACATTCCCATTTGAACGCCCAAAACCGAGGCATAGTACATATTGCGGTTAAGAGCGCCCTCGTCGGGGCTTACCACCATAAAGTGCTCCGGAGATACGTCAAGGTCGCTTATTTCTTGAAACATAGCCTTAAGCACCTGATAAGAGGGCATGACATTGTCAAAGCCCATAAGCGGGACCGCGTTGCATACCCTTGAATCATGAGCGTCAAATGTGATTATATTGGATACGCCCATCGCCTGGAGCTCCTGAAGCATTACGGCGCAGTCCAAGGACTCTCGGTAATTTCTTCTGTGCTGTCTTCCGCCGTAAAGTATCGGCATTACCACGCTTATCCTGTGCGCCTTTCCGCCCATTGCCTGAATAACTCTTTTTAAATCTTGAAAATGATCGTCGGGTGACATAAAATTTTCTTTTCCGAACATTTTGTAAGTGCAACTGTAATTGCCCACATCAACAATAATAAAAATATCGTCGCCGCGTATCGAGGTTTTTATCAACCCCTTGCCGTCGCCCGAGGAAAATCTCGGACATTCGGTGTCTACAAGATACGAGTCTTGCGCGAACGGAGAATTTTCTGTCCATTCGACCAAATAGCCGTTGATTTTTTCTCCCAAGTCTTTTGCGCCGTCTGTAGCGATAATACCCAGAGGAGCAACCTGCTGTTTTGAATTATTAAATACAATTGAACTTGCTTTTTCTGTCATTTTGACATTCCTTTCGTGAAGTAGGGGGAATTATACATAAAGAGGATATTTTGCGCAAATGCCGTTGACGATCTCTCTTGCCTTGTCTTGATTTGCTTCAAAATCGGAGGCGGTAAGGTAAATGCTTTCGCCTATCCTAAGCATATCCTCTTCCTTAAGCCCGCGTGTGGTGACAGCCGCGGTACCGATCCTTACGCCGCTGGTAACAAAGGGCTTTTCGGGATCGTTGGGGATCGCGTTTTTATTGACCGTGATATAAACGTCATCAAGACGTTTTTCAAGCTCCTTTCCCGTAATGCTGAAGGGACGCAGATCGACCAGCATAAGGTGATTGTCGGTGCCGCCCGAAACCAAACGAAAGCCCCTTTTTACAAGCTCTCCCGCCAACGCCTGAGCGTTGCTGATTATCTGCTTTCCGTACTCCTTAAAGCTCGGTTCCAAGGCTTCCTTTAAGCATACCGCCTTTGCGGCGATAACGTGCATAAGAGGACCGCCCTGCGTTCCGGGGAAAATCGCTTTGTTGATCTTCTTTGCGGTCTCCTCGTCGTTGCAGAGTATCATACCGCCTCTCGGACCTCTTAAGGTTTTGTGAGTGGTGGTGGTGACAACGTCGGCATAGGGTACGGGAGACATATGGACTCCCGCGGCAACAAGTCCGGCGATATGCGCCATATCCACCATAAAGTAAGCGTTTACGCTTTTTGCGATTTGAGATATTTTTTCAAAGTCTATTTTACGAGGGTATGCGCTTGCGCCCGCAACGATAAGCTTGGGCTTATTTTCCTTGGCGAGACGTTTGATCTCGTCGTAATCTATCATTTCGGTTTCATCGTTAAGACCGTACGGCACAAAATTAAAGTATTTTCCCGAAAGATTAACGGGAGAACCGTGGGTGAGGTGTCCGCCGTGGGCAAGGTTCATTCCGAGCACGGTGTCGCCCGGCTCCAAAAGCGCAAAATAAACGGCAATATTTGCCTGCGCTCCCGAATGAGGCTGAACGTTTGCGAAATTACAGCCGAACAGCTTCTTTGCGCGCTCGATAGCTATATTTTCAACCACGTCCACACATTGGCAGCCGCCGTAATAACGCTTTGCGGGATAGCCCTCCGCATACTTATTTGTCAGAACGCTTCCCATAGCCGCCATAACAGCGGGGGAAACGATATTTTCGCTGGCGATAAGCTCCAAATTACGCCTTTGGCGCTTTAACTCGCCGTTCATCGCCTCGGACACCTCCGGATCGTATTGCTCCAAAAAGCCTATGGTGTTGACTAAATCGTTGTACATTCGCTTTTTCCTCGTTTCATTGTGCATTTTTCAGGCAGCTTCTCCGCCTAAAATTACAAATACAATTATACTATTTTTCGATCAAGATTTCAATAGTTTTCCGAAAATATTTGGTCATTCGTCAAAATATTCAATTGTTACCGTTTTGTAATTGATTTTTTACAAAAGTTTGTTATAATATAAATATGCATTGCTTCGGATTTGCGATTTATAACGGTTAAAGGAGATACGCCATGAAATCTGCATCAATAAAAATAACGCTTCTGTCTGCGGCAGCGGCGGTGCTGGTCGTTTCCGCGAACGCCTCGGCGGCAGGGTACGGCGCGGGAGAAGCTGCGAACGATAAAGGCGCGTTTTACGAAAACAGTCCCGGAACGGGCTTTATAGCGGGAGAGCTCGGCTGCATATTCGATTATGACGGGACCGTAACCGTTAACGCATATTTGGGTACAGGCGGCAGCGTGGAAATTCCCGAGGAAATATACGGCGTGACCGTTTCCAAGATCGGAGCTTATGCCTTTGAATCAAAGCATAAGCTCATATCCGTTACGCTGCCGAACAGCATTAGAGAGATAGGCGAGGGCTCGTTCGAGGATTGCACAAGCCTTAAATCGATAAATATTCCCGACGGAATATATGAAATCCCGAATTACGCCTTTAGCGGCTGCAAATCTCTTGACACGGTAACCTTGCCCGAAACCTTGGAGTACATAGGAATTAAAAGCTTTTCCGACTGCGCGAGCCTTACCGAAATAGCCTTGCCCGATACGGTCAGCAATATAGACGACTGCGCTTTTGAAAATTGCAAAAGGCTAAAGGATATAAATATGCCCTCCGAGCTGAATTATATCGGCAGCTATGCCTTTAGCGGCTGCAAAAGCTTAAAAACGCTCAAGCTTTCCCCAAACGTGAATCATATCGGCGGCAATGCGTTTCACGGCTGCGATTCCTTGACGATTTACGGAAAAGCCGATACAACGGCATATTACAACGCAAAAAGATACGATATACCGTTTAAGATAGATACGGAATATACCGAGGGCTTGACCGCTTTTATAATTACGGTGATCTGTATGTGGACGGCAGTATTCGGGACAGTTATTTTTTTCTGCGTCAAGGCGGAGAAAAAACGAAAAAATAACACCACCTTATAAATTGTACCGCAAAAATCAAAATCCGTCGGCGAAGCCGACACCTTAATTGTCAATTATCAATTATCAATTATCAATTGTAAATTATTATAACAAAAAACGACCCGTTTTTGACAGGTCGTTTTTTACAGCCCTTTTTAGTTAATTTTAATACGCCTTCCCCCAGCAAACCATATGCTTGGCGGGTTTTCCGCAGCACACGCACTTATCCGAGAGCTCCTTTTGTTCAAAGGGTATACACCTGGAGCCTACTCCGGTGACTTCCTTGACCTTGTCCTCACAGGCTTCGTCTCCGCACCACATAGCGTGAACAAAGCCGTCTCCGTTTTCGGCAAGCTTTTGTGTGATCTCCTCCATATCAGTGCAGTCATAGGTGCGCTTCTGCATATTTTCGTACGCCATACGGTAAATATTATCGGAAAATGCTTTAAGCAGCGCCTCAATATTTTCTTCAAGCTCGTTAAGTGAAACAAAGCTCTTTTCTCGGTTATCGCGGCGAACGATAACGCATTGATCGTTTTCTATATCCTTGGGACCTATTTCAAGACGAAGAGGCACGCCTTTCATTTCGTATTCGGAGAATTTCCAGCCCGCGCTGTTGCTGCTGTCGTCAAGCTTAACGCGGAATTTTCCCTTAAGCCTGTCGCAGAGCTCCCGTGCCTTTTCAAGAACTCCTTCCTTTTGCTGGCTTATAGGGATAATAACTACCTGGATAGGCGCAACCGCGGGAGGAAGAACAAGTCCGTTATCGTCGCCGTGAGACATTATGATAGCGCCTATAAGTCTTGTGGAAACTCCCCATGAGGTCTCATAGACGTACTCAAGCTTGTTTTCCTTGCTGGTATAGGTTATATCGAACGCCTTGGCGAAGCCGTCTCCGAAATAATGAGAGGTGCCTGCTTGAAGAGCCTTTCCGTCGTGCATAAGGGCTTCTATGGCATAGGTGGCTTCCGCTCCCGCAAACTTGTCGCTTTCGGTCTTTCTTCCTTTTATAACAGGCATATTAAGGTGTTTTTCACAAAAATCCGCGTATATGTTAAGCATTCTTTCGGTTTCCTCGATAGCTTCCTCCGCAGTAGCGTGAACAGTGTGCCCTTCCTGCCACAGAAATTCTCTGGAACGTAGGAAGGGTCTCGTGGTTTTCTCCCAGCGTACCACCGAGCACCATTGATTGTACAGCTTCGGTAAATCTCTGTGAGATTGTATTATATTTGAATAATGCTCGCAGAAAAGAGTTTCCGAGGTGGGACGCACGCAAAGACGCTCGGGAAGCTTTTCGTTTCCGCCGTGAGTTACCCATGCTACCTCGGGGGCAAAACCTTGAACATGGTCCTTTTCTTTGTTCAGCAGACTCTCAGATATGAACATAGGCATGTATACGTTCTCATGTCCCGTTTCTTTGAACATACCGTCAAGTATTTTCTGAATATTCTCCCATATCGCGTAGCCATAGGGTCTGATTATCATGCATCCCTTTATGCTGGAGTAATCGATCAAATCCGCCTTTTTAACTATATCGGTATACCACTGAGCAAAATCCACATCTCTCGAGGTTATCGCCTCGACCATTTTTTTATCCGCCATTTTATTTTAACCGTTCCTTCCTTTTGGTTTATTCTAACAAATATTATATAGCATATTCCCTCTTTTTTCAAGTAAAAGAATAAATTTTCCGACGAATTTGTCAAAAATAACGATTAACGTATTCCATTTTTTGAAAAAATGTGTTATAATGTTCTTGTACAAGGTAACAGTATAAAGCTTGACTTTAATTTGAAGCCTCGGCTTCACTCACTATATTAAACAAACTTCCAATAAAGACTAAAGAAGGGACGGACAAATTATGGCTTTTGAAACCGTAAACGGGCAGAAGGTTTTTTCATCTGCCACAGGAATGACTTACATATTCGGCGACTATTTTGTTGTTTTCCGCGGCGAAAACGCTTTGCCGGAAATATATGACTGGACGCAGGTAAGCTCGGTCACCGAAAGCGTTTCATCACTTGAAATTTCCACGGACGAAGCTAACTATACCGTTGAAAGAAACGCCTTTCAGTCCGATGAACAATATCTGAGCGTAAGGGCTATCATTGAAGGTCAGATCGCCGTGCACCCATCGATCAAATACAAATTCAATAAGCGAATACTGCCGCTTAAGTTTCTTTACCGCGGCATAACAACCAATAACGCCTATGTTATGCGCGGCACTTATGAGGAAAAGGTAATAAACTCCTGCAACATTTCTCTCGTTACCGCAAGATACGGAAGATTTATGTTTCTGTTTGCCTTTTGTATAATAATCATTATTTTCGCTGTGCTTGCGGGAGTTATGGGCGATTTGAGGGAAAACTGGATATACTGTCTGCCCATATCGATGTTTACGGGAATAATCGTATCCGTTGTTATTTATTTTGTGGTGGGCATTACGGCAAGACATAAGTACAATACGGTCAACAAGGTCGATCCGGCGCTGACCAAGGAGATTACCATAGTGGTGGCAAACGAAGGCTTTGCCGCAGTGGAAAGCGCCGTTTATACGGGGCACGATCTTATCCCATGGAACGAGGCGAGCTTTTTTATAGAGACCCACGCGGGGTTAGTGATATTCAGAGATAACGAGTCTGTTTTTTGGCTCCCCAAAAGCTTTATACCAAAAAACGAACAGAATAATCTGATAAGCATAATCGCCACAAGAGTAAAGCAAAGATAACCCCCACGCCGAAAAAATCTCCGAAAAAGGAAGGAATATATAAGAAATATGAAACCGTCATCTGCTTCAATTTCATCCGAATCGATAATTATAAACAATAAGGAATACACCGTTATCGGCGTCTCCTCAAGCCCGAACAGCTTCGGCATCTGCAATACCACAAGACAAAAGGAAAGAGGCTTAAGGGAAAGCTTTTTTATCGGTCACGAGGCTTTGATAAACGTTATTCAGAAAAGCGTCAACGACAAATTTTCCAATAAAATACTGTGTCAGATATCCACAATGGAGCGGTGCGGCGATTTTTCAAAAAGAGTCACCGTCGCCTGCACCGATTATTTTGAAAACAACAAAAACGTTACGGCTGCGCTTCAGCCGATCACAGACTATTTAAAAAACGGATTGTATGTGGTTTACGAAAACGAAATGTTCCCTACCGACGGCGGAGGAAATTTCTTTTGGTCAAGCTATATGGTAAGCCACGAATTTGGCGGCTCGGCTACATTCAGCCCCGTGTGCAGACTGGATTACGACGTTCCGCCCGCCTTTTTGGTGCCGACCGAGGGAATGGCGACCTTTTCGGAAAAGGCGCTTAGCTCCGCCATGGAAAAAGTGAACCGCGACGAGGAGGCTGTGGGAATATGCTTCCACCTTACGGGAATGTTCTGCGCGCTGCTGTCCAATCATCATAACGTTACCGCCGCGCTTTTGCAGAACAAAAAGGTGCGCTGTCTTGTTATCGAGCCTATAAAGCATATCTTGTCCGCAAATGAGTTTGCTCATGACGACAACGCCAACATAAACGAAAACGATAAATTTTTCTATACAAGCTGTGCAAAAATACCCTTGAGCAAGGTACCTCAGCCCTTGCTGGAAACCTTTTTCATGACCAGGGAATACGAGGTCGGCAAGTATACCGATTCTATCTTTTATAACAGCGAAAAGCCCTCACATTTAAAGGGTAAAAAGGTTTTGCCCAAAGAAATAACCGATAAATGCGACAAGCTGCCCGACTGTGAAATGATCCAATCGGCAGCTATGATAAGCTACCTTTCCGATGAGGCGATAAACGCGCTTCTACAGGGCGATACCACCCTTAACGACAACTATATCATCAATCAGAACTACTATTCAAGCATTACGATAGCTCTCGCCTATCTCCAATACAAGAATTTTGCCAAATTTCTCGATTTTGCTTCCGCGATATTAAGAAACGAGGATCTGACGGCGGTCCACCAATACGTTGCCACAAGATTACAGCCTATTATGAACGAAAAAATTTCCGATTTGTTCCACGAGATATTGGACAGTGAAAATCCCGTATACTCGCCTATAAGAACTTTGGCTGAAAAATACGTCAAACGTTATAAGGCATATACGGAGGCTCCCGTTGAAAAATCCATAACATTTGAAGCGCCGCTCAAGCGTAATCTGGAAAATGAAATAAATTCGCTGGAAATGGCTAAAAGGATACAATCCACAAAGTCGGGAAAAAAATAAAACAAAATATAAAAAAAGCAGGCTGCTTATCTTGCCGCCTGCTTCTTTATAATTATAAACCGCAAAGCTCCTTGGTATCTCTTGCGATCAGAAGCTCCTCGTTTGTGGGAACGACCCATACCTCTGTTCTGCTGTCGGGAGCGGATATTTTTGTAAGCTCGCCTTTCACCTTTTCGTTCAGCGATTCGTCAAGCTTTATTCCCAAATAGTCCATATTTCTGCAAACGTCCGCGCGAACTGCGGGAGCGTTCTCGCCGATACCGCCCGTGAAGATCACGGCGTCAAGTCCGTTCATTACGGCGGCGTAGGAGCCTATGTACTTCTTTATGCCGTATCTTAACATATCTCCCGCAAGCTGTGCGCGCTTGTTTCCGTCGTTTGCGGCGGCTTCAAGGTCTCGGTTGTCGCTGGAAACTCCGCTTATGCCCAGGAAGCCCGACTTTTTATTCAGATACTCGCTCATTTCGGAAGCGTCAAGACCAAGCTTTTTCTGAACGTAGGTCACGGCGGAGGGGTCTACGCAGCCGCTTCTTGTGCCCATAATAACGCCGTCCAGCGGAGTGAAGCCCATAGACGTGTCAACCGACTTTCCGCCGTCGATCGCGGTAATGGAGGAGCCGTTGCCAAGGTGACAGGAAACGATCTTTAGGTCTTCAACGTTTTTGCCCATAGCTTTTGCCAGCGCTCTCGATACAAAACGGTGAGAGGTGCCGTGGAAGCCGTATTTTCTTACATGGAATTTTTCGTAGCACTCATAGGGCATACCGAACATATACGCCTTTTCGGGCATGGTCTGATGAAAAGCGGTGTCAAATACAACGACTTGAGGAACATAATCGGGAATGACCTTTTTGCATGCTCTCAAAGCCAATGCATGAGGGTGGTTGTGTACGGGAGCAAGCTCGGAAAGACCGTCTATCTTATCAATGACCTCGTCGGTAACGATAGTAGCCTTGTCGAATATCTCCGCACCCTGTACTATCCTGTGACCTACCGCGGCAATTTCGTCCATGCTCTTGATAACGGCGGCGTCGCCCTCGGTAAGAGCCTTGACCACTCTTTCAAAAGCCTCTGTGTGAGTGGGGAAAGCGCAGTCCTCGCTGACCTGCTTTCCGTCAAAGGTCTTGTGAGTGATATGACCGTCCATGCCTATCCTTTCGCAGTTTCCCTTTGCGATAACGCTCTCGTCGTCCATATCGATAAGCTGATACTTCAACGAGGAGCTGCCCGCGTTGATAACTAAAATTTTCATTGTGCTTTGTTCCTTCCTTTGTAATGAGATTTCCAATAAATATTTTATATCATATCGGCAAAAAAATCAAGTATTTTTCTTGTTTTTTGTATAAATTTTAAAAGGAGCGTCTGAAAAATGAACGTCTGCGGAATAATATGCGAATACAATCCCTTTCATAACGGTCACAAATATCATATTGAAAAAACGCGCGAGGTCTTCGGAGCAACTCACGTTGTGGGAGTTATGAGCGGAAATTTTACTCAAAGAGGCGATGCTGCCGTTGTAGATAAGTATAAGAGAACCGAGACCGCGTTAAAAAACGGCGTTGACCTTGTTATTGAGCTTCCTGTGGCATACTCCCTCGGAAGCGCCGAGCAGTTTGCGCAGGGAGCCGTTTACCTGCTGAACGCCTTGGGCTGCGTTGATATGCTAAGCTTCGGAAGCGAATGCGGGGATACGGATCGGCTTCGCGAGGCAGCGGGGGCGGTCTTGTACACGCAGGAGAGCGAGGAGTTCCTATCCTATATGAAAAACGGACTAAGCTATCCCGCCGCACTGCAAAAGGCAATAGAAAAATTTTATACCGACGACGTCATAGAAACGCTGACCTGCCCCAACAATACCCTTGCGGTAGAGTATATAAAGGCGATAGACAATATTGCGTCACCGATAAAGCCCGTTACCGTAAAACGGTATGCGGCGGCTCACGACAGCGAGACTAATAAGCCCGAAGGCAACATTTTGTCCGCCTCGCAGCTCAGAAAGATGATCGCAAACGGAGAAGATATTTCAAAATACGCTCCGCCGTGCGATTTTACCGAAACCGCTTCGCTCGCAAATATTGAAACGGCTATCCTTTCAAAGCTTAGGTCAATGAGCAAGGCAGCCATCGAAAAAACTCCCAACGTACTGCTCGGTCTCGAAAACAGGATATACAGAGCCGCAAGAGTGGCGGGCAGCCTGAACGAGCTTTATTTTCTTGTAAAAACCAAGCGTTATACTCTCGCAAGGATACGGCGAATAATATTATCCGCTTTTTTGGGAATTACAAAAAACGACTTGCAATTTTCAAGCTCTTATGTTAGAATTTTAGGTATGAACGGAAAAGGAAAGGAAATACTCGCAGCGACAAAATGCGATATTCCCGTCAACACTTCCCTTTCCCAGCTTGAAAAAACAAGCGATAATGCAAAAAAACAGGCGAGGCTTGAAGCGCGCTGCGGCGACCAGTACGCGCTGGCGTTTGAAAAAAAACGTCCCTGCGGACTTGATTTTACCGCAAAACCAATTATATTATAGGAAAGGAACAAAAAAATGAGCGTTAAATTTTCGGAAATCAGCTATAAAAATTTCGGCAAATGCATAAAAATGGAAAATGAGACCGTTACTCTTATTGTAACGGTGGACGTCGGTCCCCGCGTGATTTACTACGGCTTAAACGGCAAATGCAATATTTTCCGCGAGGACATCGACCGTGACAGCTTTAACGATAAAAAGCAGCTTCACGATTTCTTTGAAACCGAGGAAAACTGGTATATTTACGGAGGTCACAGACTTTGGAGCAGTCCCGAAAGCTACCCCGAAAGCTACACTCCCGACAATCACCCCGTACCCTATGAGATCGGCGGGAACTCCCTTAAGCTGATGCCCGAGGACAGGGTCAAGGTGGGCGAACGTCATATGATGGTGGTAACAATGGACGACACCTCCTCCGATGTTACGGTCAAGCACGCGATCAAAAACATTGCGGAGCATGAGATCAAGCTTGCTCCCTGGTGCCTTACCGTTGCCGAAAAGGGCGGAGTTGAGATACTGCCCCAGTGCACAAGAGATACGGGTCTTTTGTCAAACCGCAGAGCGGTATTTTGGGCGTATTCAAACGTAAACGATCCCAGATTCTTTATGTGCGACAAATATATAACCCTGGCTCAGACTGACAGAGAGGAAGCCTTCAAGATCGGCGTAAACAACGAGGACGGCTGGGGCGCGTATCTTAACAACGGTCAGCTTTTTATTAAACGCTTCGATTTCGACGCTGCGGGAGAATATCCCGACTACTCGGTGAATTACGAAACCTATACCAACCAATACATAATGGAGATCGAATCCTTGGGAACTCTCGAAACGCTCCGCCCCGGCGAATTTACCGAATACGACGAGCGCTGGCAGGTCAAGGAATGCGGCGATACCTTTGACAGAACGGACCCCGAAAGCATAGACGCTTTTGTAAAAAAACATATACTATAACTTTTTCGGAAAGGATATTTTTAATGAACAAGTTTGAGCAGCTCAGAGAAAAGCACGGAGAGTTTATTTACGAAAGCTATGAAATAAACGAGGACAGCTTTGTTTTTCACTTTCGCATGGATAATTACAGCTTTGCGCCAAGGTGGAGCTTTGCCCCCGAGCTGATAAAAAACGCCGCGGACAAAGATATGCTTGAATATGCGGTTTTTTCTTTGGGTATGTCCGAGCTTGTGAGCTACTGGAAATGCGCCTGTCCTCCCGTTGTTAAAATAAACTGCGGAGCTTTAAGCGACGAACAGGTCAAATGGTGGAAAAAGCTTTACTTTAACGGCTTGGCGGAAATGTTTTATCGAAACGGCATTAAAACGGACATTGAAAGCTTTATGGATATCATGCCCGCCGACAGGTCGGTCCCGTTTTTTAATACCGCAAGCGGGTCGGACAGAAAAACAAGCTTCTTGATACCGATAGGCGGCGGAAAGGACAGCGTTGTTACTCTCGAGCTTCTTAACCGATATAAGGACAGCATAAGCTGCTATATAATAAACCCGAGAGGAGCGACCTTGGGCTGCGCTCATACCGCGGGATATTCCGACAGCAATATAATAGGCGTAAAAAGAACTATTGACAGGCGGCTTTTGGAGCTGAACGCCATGGGATACCTTAACGGACATACGCCCTTATCCTCCGTCATAGCCTTTTCTTCCTGGATATTCGCTTATTGCGGCAAAAAAAAATATGTTGCTTTATCCAACGAAAGCAGCGCCAACGAAGCAAATGTAAACGGCACCGAGATCAATCATCAATACAGCAAAAGCACCGAGTTTGAAGAAGATTTCCGCTGTTATACAAAAAAATATTTTTCGGATTATCCAGAATATTTCAGTTTGCTGCGCCCCTGGAGCGAATGGCAGATAGCAAAAAAATTCGTTTCCTATCCGAAGTACTTCCCTGTTTTTCAAAGCTGCAACCTCGGCTCCAAAACCGACACCTGGTGCGCCAACTGTGCAAAATGTCTTTACGTTTATATTATGCTGGCGGCTTTTTTGGACGACGGTACGCTTACGGGTATTTTCGGGAAAAATATGCTTCAAAGCGAGGAATACAGAGACCTGTTCAACGGTCTTGTTTATCAGGATTACGACAAGCCCTTTGAGTGCGTGGGAACAAAAGCCGAGATTAATTTGGCGCTTTATGCCGCGGCGGAAAAAAGACGACACGGAGAAATGCCGCTTTTGCTTAAGGATTATATCGAAAACTGCAAGGAAAAACCTTCGTCTCTCGATAATTACTTTGACGACAAAAATTTTGTACCAAAAGAATTTCTTCCGCTGCTTACAATATAAACGAAAGGCGATCCGAATATGAACAAAATGAACGATTTTTTCAAAGGAAAAAGCGTGGCGATCGCGGGCTTCGGAAGAGAGGGACGTTCTACCCTTGAAATTCTGAAAAAGACCCGCTGCGGAGAGATCGGCATACTCGACCGAAATGCCTTGGAAAGTGAATTTAAGGCGGACTGTCCTTATACTCTCCGCTGCGGCGAGGGGTACCTTGAGCATATGGGCGATTACGATATAATAATGAAATCGCCCGGTATCGCTCTTTTTGACACGCCGAGCAGCGATGTGAAAGAGAAGATCACCTCCCAGACGGACTTATTTTTACGCTTTTGCGATAACAAAGTCATAGGCGTTACGGGAACAAAGGGAAAATCCACCACCTCGAGCCTTATCGCTCATATACTTAACTGCTGCGGAAAAAACGCCGTTCTTATCGGAAACATAGGTATACCGCCCTTATCGGTCATTGAAGACTTAGAGCGGGACACTATCGTCGTGTGCGAAATGTCATGTCATCAGCTCGAATACGTCAAAGCCTCCCCCAATACGGCGATACTGCTGAATATTTACGAGGAGCATTTGGATCACTACGTTGATTTTAACGCCTACAGGTCTGCCAAAGAAAATATTTACAAATATCAGCGGGGAGACGATCTGCTTATTTGCAGCGAGGCGTTGAAAAACGATGTTGTCAATTCCCTGCCCTGCCGAAAAATTTTCGCGTCGCAAGATGAAAAATCGGATATTTACATTGAGGGTAACGATATAATTTTACTTGGGGAAAAAATAGCTTATGACAGCCTAAAGCCGAGATTAGAGGGAAAACATAATCTTTACAATATCGGTATCGCGATCGCCGCCGCATTGGAGCAAGGCTGCGAGCTTAACGAAGCGGTCGAAGCCGTGAGCAGCTTTAACGGTCTTGAGCACAGAATGGAGACCGTTAAGACAGTCAACGGCGTTAAATACGTAAACGACAGCATAAGCACGATTCCTTTGGCGACGATAAACGCGGTAAAAACCTTTAATGCCGACACGGTAATAATCGGCGGCATGGACAGAGGAATAAACTACGACCCGCTTGCGGAATTTCTGAACAGCGGAGCGGCGGAAAATATAATTTGCCTTCCCGACAGCGGCTACAGAGTTGCGGATATGCTCGACGCCGCTGCAAGCATCTACAAGGTAAGGAATATGGAGGA
This sequence comes from Bacteroides sp., assembly GCA_023663265.1. Classification (GTDB taxonomy): domain Bacteria; phylum Bacillota; class Clostridia; order Oscillospirales; family Ruminococcaceae; genus Ruminiclostridium_E. The sequence continues at coordinate 15,757 of JAMPHV010000003.1, read as the reverse complement.
AGCGGTACAAAAAGCAAGCGAGGTGGCAAAAGCCTGCTGCGTTCTTTCTCCCGCCGCGGCAAGCTACGGCTTTTACAAAAATTTCGAGGAACGGGGACGGCATTTTAAGGAGCTTGTTAATAAGCTAAAATAGAAGCTGCAAAAGGGGCTGTAAAAAACGACCTGTCGAAAACGGGTCGTTTTTATTATAATAATTGACAATTGATAATTGATAATTGATAATTAAGGTGTCGGCTTCGCCGACGGATTTTGATTTTTGCGGTGCAAATTTATAAGCTTGATGTTAGCCCAAAAGCAGTCTGACCGCCGCTGCGCTTAAAAACCAGCCGCACAGATCGCCGATCAAAGCGGCAGCCAATGCGTATCTCATTTTCTTAACTTTTGTAGCCGCAAAATAAACGGCAATGGTATAAAAGGTGGTCTCGCTGCTGCCCAGCATTACCGAGGCAACTCTGCCGGCAAAGCTGTCCGCTCCGTTTTCGTCAAGTATGGTTTCAAAAATCGCCATTGCGCCGCTGCCCGAAAAGGGGCGTAATACCATAAGCGGAGTACATTCCGAGGGAAATCCGAAAAAATCGGTCACGGGCTGTAAAAGCTTGCTTATCAGCTCGACGCCTCCGCATGAGCGAAACATTCCCACACTGACCACAAGCGCCATAAGCGAGGGAAAAATATCCTTTACCGTATGTAAGCCCTCTTCAGCGCCCTTTATAAATTCTCCGAACAGATCGGTGCGCTTTATAAGCGAGTATAGACAGACAATAGCGAAAATCAGCGGTATTGCGTAATCGCCTATATTTATGTTCATCGGTTTCGTCCCCCTCACTTCCGAAAACTATCGCGCCCTTTTTTTCCAAAGTCTGCTCATTATCTTGGCTCCCGAAACGGTGAGGATCACATTAGCCGCCGATACCGCCCACACGGCGGGAAGTATCTCCATGGGAGCGGCGGAGCCGTGCTGCAGCCTAAGGGCGGCGGCTGTGGTGGGGATAAGCTGTAGGCTTGCCGTATTCAGCACAACAAACAATATCATATTGTCGCTTGCCGCGCCCTCGGTCTTTTCCTCCTTTTCCATCGCCCTAACGGCGGCTATCCCAAAGGGCGTTGAAGCGTTACCGAGCCCCAGCAAATTCGCGGTTATATTTAAAACGATAAACTGCATTGCCTCGCCCTTTTGCGAAATTCCTTTAAAAAGTCTTTTTAATAGAGGGCTGAGCCCCTTAGCCACAATTTCGGTAAGACCCGAGCTTTGCGCTGCCCGCATTATTCCGCTCCAAAGGCAGATAATACCGCAAAGGCTTATACAAAGCGTTACCGCGTCCGCGCATGAAGAGATCAGCGCGTTGCTGACCGCACTCGCTTCTCCCCTTGAAAAACCGATGATCACCGACAGCAGAACAAGTCCGCCGAAAATATATTTCATCATAGGCTCACTCTCCTTAAAGCGTTAAATAATAATACTATATGTTAAGCTTTTGAGGATATGACTTTTTTATTGCACAGCTTATTAAATTTCACGCCCTCTCTGTTTTTCAATTAGTAAATAGTACAAGAAGCAAAAGCGAAGCGAGGCAGCAAAGCTCCCTCGGTTATCGGCATAAAAAACTGCCGCAATTGACAAAAATCAAAAGCAGCAGCTCAAAAATAACATTTTATGCTACATTATGAAATAATACTAATAACCAATTCAACACAAGAAAAAACAGAGTTGAATTGGTTATTAGTATAAGATTTACTCTTCTTTATTGCCTTTACGGCGGTTAACTATCAGTACGACAGCGTCAATTACCGCCTCAAGGATCAGCGATATTCCCGTGAATATCCAAAGAACCATGGTAGACGCAAACGGGTTTAAGATTATAACCACAGCGCATATAACGGAAACCAGCGCGCTTATTGCTCCCAAGAACCAATTATTGTTTTTTAGCCTTATCATATCTACGGTGATCTGTATTTTACCGAGTCCCACGATCAAAACCGCAACGCCATAAATCACCGCGATCACAGGGAAAGTAACAATAAACCAATTGGGATTAAACGCGCAGAAAGCTCCCGCAAGAAGTGATACAAGTCCATGAGTGAGCATCTGCTGCCGCGCTGCTTCCACAGTGTCTGTCCTAAAATATTTGATAACATTTATGAGTCCGTTAAGCAACAGCCCTATTCCCACAACAATTATAATGCCTGCGGTAAAACCAACGGGATCTATCAGCAGTAAAATTCCCGTTACTATCTCTACCAAACATGTAACGATCGCATTTCCGTTTTGTTTAAGCAACTTCATAACAATTCCTCCATACATTTTTATAGCTTGACTTTTTGTTAAAAATATTGTAACATTATCAAAGATATAAGTCAATAGTTCCATAAAATACGGAATAAAGGAGTAAAAAAATGTTTCATATCAAGGAGGATAAAAGGTCGCAAAAATCAGCGGAGCTTATAATAAACTCAATGAAGGAGTGCCTCAAGAAAAAAACTTTTGAAAATATTACGATAACGGATATTCAAAAAAACGCAGCTATAGGCAGAGCAACGTTTTACAGACTTTTTGACAGAACCGAGGACGTGTTGGAGTATAGCTGTGATATGGCAATCAAAAGATTTCTCGGAGAGCTTCACAGTAAGGAGTACGTCACCACAAGAGATTTGACCGAACAGGGATTAAAAATCGCGGATTTTTTGGAGCTTATTATCACAAGCAGGCGAGAATATATCTTGTATACTTGTGTTTCCAAGTACGAGAAAGAAATTAGGGCAATAATGAAAATGGATAAAAAGGATGAATGTAATAAGTATTGTGCAACAATATTAACGGGAGCGATCATCAGCGTATTATGCGAATGGATAAGGAGCGGCAGAAAGGAGTCGGCTGAGGAGTTGGATAAAGAGGTCTCTGAGGCTTTTCGGCAGCTTTTTGATTCATACAATATATGCAGTGCTCTGTAAATTTACTCAACGATGTTTGTTATTGTTCGCCTTCCCGAAAAATAAAGCCACTCGGCGGCAAACTGAAGCTTTGTCGGATTGAAGCTTATTTCCCTACTGTAAACGTAATAACAGCAGTCCTTTGTGGAAAGCACGATGCATTTGCCCTTACCCTTATAATTATACTCGGTCTGAACGGACGGCAAAGCCCTTGTAGGGAAAAACAGCTTTTTCCCATTTATCTCAAGGAGGAAGCCCTTTCTTGTATGCTCAAGCCTGCCCTCCCCCATAGGTACGAAGCCTTTTTCGTTGGGCAAGGCTTCAACCGTTGCGGGAAACTCGCACCGATAGCCCTCCTCCTCTATTTCAAGCTTGACCCTTTCCCTTTGACTGTCGTACCAAAAGGGAATGTGGACCGCTTCCCCGCTCCTTTGATTTATAAGCTGACCGTATTCCGACATCTCCCATTTTTCACCGCATTGGGTACAAAAAACCGTGCTGCCCTCGTCTCGCATCGTAAATTCGCTTCCGCAGCTTTTGCATACGTATAAAGCCGAGCTTAATCCCTCCGCCCTGTTCTTGCAGGTTATCTTTATCTTATTGTCATACTGCCATTTGTATTCGTCATAGTCAAGCTCCTTTTTCAGCCTTTCGCCGATCTCGCGCTCGTCGGTATTCTCAAGCTCCTCGACAGTATAAAGAAGCTTTATTTCCGCTCGGACGGGAGCTTTTCTTATGTGCTCCTCGTCCCAAAACGGCGAAACGAGATAACTGCCGTGGACGGTAAGCACCGCCACAGGCACCTTTAAATATTTGACCAGTCTGCCCAAATTATTCGGCAGCTGCGAGGTAGTGCCGACATTGGAATGTCTCGCTTCGGGAAAAACAAAAACAATGTCCTTATTTTTGTTCAACGCGTATTTTATATTGTTCAGCACCGCCATATCAGTGACAAAACGTCTTTTTCCGATACAGCCTATTTTTCGGTACAGGGTATCCCCGAAAGCCGCAAAGCCCTCCATATCCGAAATATAGCTTGCCCTATGGGGAAATACGGACAAGGGAGCGATATAGTAATCGGTAAAGCCTTGATGAGTTGAAATAACAAGAAATGGGGGCTTTAGCCCGTCCATGCCCGTACGCTTGATTTTAAGACCGAATCTTCTTGTCAGCAGAAAAGACGCTCCCCATACTATGGGCAGCAGCAGAGGGCTTTGCCTGCAAGGTCTTTTTTTCATATCAAAGGGCGTCATATCGCCTTTTTTATTCGTTTTCATACCACTGTCCTCTTTCTTCTTGAATTGATATAATTATACATTATCCTTATAAATATTTCAATCAATAAAGCGACGATTAAAGAAATTTTGTCGGGTGTTGCAATATTTTGCGATTTGTGATAAAATAATACCGTACTTATAAAAATCGATTGATTATGTTACGGAAAAAGCTCTGTTAAATAAAAAGCCGAAAGTGAGGGATCGAAGATGAAGCTTGTCGGGCGCATACTTACAATCATTGCCGTTGTCAGCGTGGCAGGCTGCTTCGGCTTTTCCGCGGTTTCCGCCATGCCCGAGGGAGAATGGACTGGTGCGGAAAGGCTGCGTAATAACCGTTCCTATGTGGTAAGCGGCAGAGCGGTGCTTCAGACGGATATGACCGTTCCCGCCGAAACCGTTGTTACACTTAGGGAAAACGCAGAGCTGATAATACCCGAAGGAGTTTCCTTGACCATAGACGGCGGCGTCAACCTAAGACAAAAAAGCGCGCTCGTCTCATCGGGCGGCATCAAAGTATCCGAGAGCGGGACCCTTTCCTTATATGGCAGCGCTTGCGCCGAAGAAAGCTCCTCTTTTATCGTGTCGGGTCTTCTCGATATACGCCCGGAGGGCAGCTTGGAGCTCAAAACGGCGTCGGTGCTGGATCAAGGCGGCGTCCTAACGGACGCGGGAAGCCTAATGCTTACCCGCAGCGCTTCCCTTTCAAGCATGGGAAATATTTACATAGAAAACGACGGAGAATTGATAAACGGAGGAAATATCACGGTGGAGGAGGGTATTTTCGACAGCTCCGGCAGCATAACGGTGGAACGAAAAGGAAACATATTTGTTTTCTCGGAAATGAATCTGCGGGAGGGGAGCTCCGTTACCGAATACGGAAAGATTATACAAGCCTCCGCAGGGAATATAACCGATTCGGCTTTGCATACCGACCTTTCCGTTTTTTCCTCCGATATATTAAAAAACGAAGAGGAGGTTATCTTAAGAGGAATAGACGTTTCATGGGTGCAGGGAGAGATCGACTGGGAAGCGGTTTCCGAATCCGGAATAGATTTTGCCGTGATAAGAGCGGGAAGAGGCGATATAGACGAAACGGGACCTAAGGAGGACACCCATTTTCGTCGGAATATCGAGGCTGCCAACAGGTACGGCATAGACGTGGGGGTATATTTTTACAGCTACGCCGAAACCGTGGGAGAGGCGGAACGGGAAGCCTACTTCTTTTTAAATCTGCTGGACGGCTATGAAATAACCTTTCCCGTTGTCTTGGATATGGAAGAAACGGGACGGCGAGTTGATATGACCGACGTAGCCGAAGCTTTTTTGGAAATAATATCGGGCGGCGGCTATTACCCTATGCTTTATTCCTACCAGGCTCGGCTGGACAATCATTTCAGCCGCTCCCTAAAGGAAAATTACGCCGTTTGGGTGGCAAAATTGGACGACCCCGAACCCGATACGGATTACGATTACTATATATGGCAGTATTCGCATGAAGGCAGAGTCAACGGTATAGAGGGAAATGTGGACTATAACGTGGCTTACAGAGATTTCCCCGATATATTCAGAGATTACGGGCTCAATAAACTGGAATAAATTAAAACTTTTTCGCTTCCTTAAAGATGACCGTTTTGGTAAACGGATTGTATACTATCCCCAAACAATCCTCTCCGAAAAAAGCGTACTCGCTTTGATTCAGCAGGGGTATGAACACGGCGGAATCAACTATGGTTTTTTCCGCCTGATAATACAGCTCCGCGCTTTGTTTTTCATCGGCGGCGTTTTCCGCCCTCGAAAGCAAGGCGTTAAAGCTGGAATTGACATATCCGCTGTAATTGCTTCCCCCCGAGGAGGAAAATGACGATAAGTATGAATAGGGACTGTTGAAATTACCCGAAATATCCGCCACTATAAAATCAAAGTCACCGTTTAGGAGCACCGATTCATAATCCGTATCGGGAAGACGTTTTACGTTACAGTAAAAGTTCAGCTCCGACTGCCACATCTGCGAAATATCGGAAATGTATTCATAGATCACATCGTCGTCGGGAACGTATACGGTAAGTCCCGACCAGGAGTTTTTGCTGACGCTGTCCAAGGCTTCGTTAATCGCTTGCTCCGAAAGCAGACTGTTATAGGGCAAAAAGCAGTCCTTTTCCGCTAACTCCCGATAGCCGTGCTCGCCTATGTTTATCGCGGCGGGGACAATGCCCGCCGCCTTTCCGTAGCCTACCGAATTTATTTCAAGAGCGTCCCTTTGAATACTGTAAGCCAAAGCCTGCCTTAAGCTTTCATTCTCAAAGGATTTGCTCTTGGTGTTAAAAAGTACTCCCCATATCCTTGTTTCGCTTTCGGCGTTGTCATAGCCCAAATTCAACAGCTGTATCGCTTCAGCGCCCGAAGCTATATACACGTGGCTTTGCTCGTTCAGGAAATTTTGGTAGCTGTCTGCCTCTTCTATGAAAAAATTAAGTCCGTAAGGCGATATATCGTTATTCCCGTTGTTTTTTGTATTGACCCTCATTATAATATTATTGTTGTCGGTGCTCCATTTATCGTAATTCCAACGGTAAATATAAAACGCGCCGTTTGAGGCAACAGAGCCGCCGTAAAGACCGTACTTCCCTCCCGAGCTCTCGTAAAATTCCCTGCTGCACGGCATGGCGGGAGGCGTGGTAAGCATAACGGGAAAGGACGGATTGGGAGAGTTTAAGGTTATTTCCAAGGTATATTCGTCGAGCGCCTTAACGCCAAGCTCGGTTATATCGGTGATATACCCTCTGTTTATCTGCTCGGAATTTTTTATGCAAAAAAATCCGCTTGCGGTTTTCGACTTTGTTGTCGGACGAAACAGCCGCTGAAAAGCAAACACAAAGTCGTCAGCGGTACATGGCGTTTCAAATTCGTCTCCGTCGTACCAACAAATATCCTCGCGCAGCTTAAAGGTGTAGACCAGCCCGTCGTCGCTTACGGTATAGCTTTCCGCCGCCGCATTTTGTATGCTGCCTTCGTTGTCTACCTTCAGAAGTCCCTCGAACATATTGGCTATTATTTCGTAGGACGAGCTGTCTGAGGCTGTCTGAGGGTCTAATGTGACAGGATTTGAGGCAATGTCGTATTTAAAAATATAACCTGTTCCGTCGTCCTTTTTGCAGGCTGAGGTCAGCGTCAAGGTCCCCGCCAAAGCAAGCGAAAGAACGGCTTTTATTATTCTTTTATATTTCAATTTCTACTGCGCTCCCCCGCTTCAAGCTTTCCTGTACGTCAATGGTGCGCTGATTTTTGCTGCCCTTGTATCTCAACTCCAGGCTGCGCTGAGACAAATCAAATTTACCGTCGATTATTATGTCCAAACAGCTTAAAAAATCCTTTACCTGCTTATCCTTTTCGGACATTTCAAGAAGCTGCTCAAAGGTAAAGCCTGTAAAAGCCATCAAATTATAACCGAGCTCTCTTAGCCTTTTCGCGGTGTAAGCGCAGGGCTCGGGCTGGCAAAAGGGTTCTCCTCCCGAAAAGGTAACTCCCGAGGTAAGCCTGTTTTGCCGAATTTTTTCTATTATCTTATCGCAGTCGGCATACCTGCCGCCGTTAAAGTCATGCGTCTGCGGATTATGACAGCCCTCGCAGTGGTGAGGACAGCCTTGTGTAAATATCGTAAAGCGAAAGCCCGGACCGTCCACTATGGAATCGGCGACCAAGCCCGCAAGCTTGATTTTCATATATGTTTTTCCCTTTCATTTTATGTCATTAACAAGTATACCTTTTATTTACGATAATGTCAATTACAAAACGGTAACAAATTTATAAATTTTTTAAACCCCGCTTTATCTTGACATATCGGTTCAGCTATGCTATAATTCGAGTATTATTATAAGGGATTAAACAATATTGAATCACGAAAGGAAGCCGCCAATGAACTACAACAAAGCGGAGTTTTTGACGTCATACGGAAAATTCGGTCAAATACCGCCGTCGGACAGAGTTGAAATAGCTTTTTCGGGACGCTCCAACGTGGGGAAATCGTCGTTGATCAATAAAATATTTAACAGAAAGGCTCTTGCCAGGGTCAGCGCCACTCCGGGAAAAACGGTTACGATAAATTTTTACGGCTTGGAAAATATACACATTGTGGACCTGCCCGGTTACGGCTACGCAAAGGTTGCCAAAACCGAAAAACAGCGCTGGGCGGGTCTTATCGAAGGATATTTGCAGGCGGACAGAAATTTGGGGCTGGTATTTCAGTTGGTTGACTTTCGTCACCCGCCCACCGCCGACGATCTGCACATGATAAATTTCCTCATAGACAGCGAGATACCGTTTGTTATAGTGCTCACCAAAGCGGATAAGCTCAAAAAAACTCAGCGGGAAGCGCGGTTGAAATCGCTTCAAACGGAATTGCCCTGCGCGGACCAAATAACCGTAATTCCCTTTTCCTCGGAAACGGGAGAGGGAGTTGAAGAAATAAGAAGCATAATAGAGGAGATCGGAGAAACGGAATAATACTTATACTTGACAAACTTATCCTATATAAAGTATAATATTACTGATAGAAACACTTTCGGAGGGAGAATGGAAAAGAAAACCATAAATATGATGTCTCGGGCAACCAGCGTAAAGGGGCAGGGCGTCGGCTCGGCTTATATGGAGCAGGTGAAGCTCGTAAAAGAGGGCTTATCGGATAAATTCGAGATATTTGAAAACGCGCACATGGCGGCGGATATTACCCATTATCATACCTTTAATCCCACATATTTTCTTTTAAAGGGTCTCAGATGCAGAAAAGGCACTTCGGTATGCTATGTTCATACTCTGCCCGAGACTATGGAAAAAAGCATAAAACTGCCCAAGCTCGCCAAAAAAATATTTTATGCGTATATAATAAAATTTTATAAAATAATGGAGCATCTTGTCGTGGTAAATCCCTACTTCATTGAGGCTCTGAAAAATTACGGAATACCCGAAAGCAAAGTCGCCTATATCCCAAACTTTGTGGACGCCGACCTGTTTCACCCGTTGTCAAAGGAGGAAAAAGCCAAAGCAAGAGCGGATTTCGGACTGCCCGAGGATAAATTCACGGTTTTATGCGCAGGACAGCTTCAAGTCAGAAAGGGCGCCTTTGATTTCCTTAAATGCGCGGAGCAAATGCCCGACGTTCAGTTTGTATGGGCGGGCGGCTTCAGCTTCGGAATAATTTCCGACGGATACAAGGAGCTGACAAGAGTGGTCGAAAATCCGCCGCCGAATGTAAAATTTTTGGGAATCGTTGAGCGGGAGGATATGAACAGGGTATATAACGCCGCGGATGTGATGTTCCTTCCCTCCTACGACGAGCTGTTCCCTATGACGGTACTGGAGGCTATGTGCGTAAATATTCCAATATTGCTGCGCGAGCTTCCGATATACGAAAACATACTGTTTGACTTTTACCGCTCTGAAAAGGACGTCAACGGCTTTATTAAAGAGCTCGAGCGGCTTCGGTCGGACAAGGCTTACTACGCCGACGGCGTTGAGGGAGCTGTACGCGGAAATAAGTTTTACGAAAAAAGCAACGTTTTAAAAATGTGGGACGAGTTTTATACCTCTGTTCTAAAAAAATAAAACAGAATAATCAAAGGAAATTATGAATAAAAAGACAAAAAAGCTTAATCTTATAATATGCGGCATAGCGTTCGTTATTATGATAGTATATCTGTTCTTTGTGGACGATCCCGCCGATATATGGAATGCCGTTTGCAGCGCGAATCCCGTCTTTATGCTTCTTGCCGTGGGGTGCATGGTGATATACTGGCTCCTTGAATCCGTAAATCTTCACTTAGTTGCAAAGGAGGTCCACCCGCAGCAAAAATTTAAAAACAGCGTCTCCGTTTCACTTATAGGTCAATATTTTAACTGCATTACCCCGTTTTCCTCGGGGGGACAGCCCATACAGGCATACTACCTCGTGAAATTCGGCGTACCGCTCGGCTCCGCCCTTACCGTGCTTTTAAGCAAATTTATAGTGTATCAGGCGGTGCTCACCGTCTTTTCGATAGTTATACTTTTTTTTCGATTGGGCTATGTGATGGATACGAGCCCTATGATGATGCCGCTGATAATTATCGGCTTTATCGTCAACTCGGCGGTCATAGCGGGACTTTTAATGCTGGCGTTTTTCAAAAAGCCCACCGCAAAGATCGCTCATTTTACCGTAAGGCTTCTCGGAAAGCTGCATATAGTAAAGGACGTTGATGCCAAGCTGAAATTTATCGACGATGAAATGGAAATGTATTACAAAAATTTTCAGTTCATAAAAAAACGTCCCTTTCTGATAATAAAGCTTTGTTTTTTTACACTGATCCAGCTTTTGGTTTATTTTGGCATTTCTTATGTAATTTATTTAGCATTCGGTTTGATCGGCACGGATATTATTACCGTAATTTCCTGCCAGGCGTTTGTGCTGATGATCTCCGCATTTGTTCCTCTGCCCGGAGCGCTGGGCGCGGCGGAGGGAAGCTACGTTCTCTTTTTCAAAAACATCTTCGGAGGCTTTGTTCACCTGTCCACTGTCATATGGCGGTTCTTGACCTTTTATTTGGCGATAATAGTGGGAATGAGCGTGTCTCTCTTTATTAACAGAAAAAATAATTTTTCGGATAATATTGTTGACTGAAAACAACAAACAACCCTTCACTTAAAGCAAATGCCTTAACTAAAGGGTTGTTTTTGTTATAAACTTAAGTTACTTAGCGCCGTTTTCGTAGGATTCGATCATCTTCTTGACCATCTGTCCGCCTACGGAGCCTACCTGCTTAGCGGTAAGGTCGCCGTTGTAACCGTGATCCTTAAGAGGTACTCCTACTTCGTTTGCAGCCTGCATCTTGATAGAATCAAGAGCTGCGGTTTTACTTTTATTGTTTGCCATTTTGATATTCCTCCATTTAATAAAAATGAAATTATCACTGTTAATTTCCGAATGGTATTTACAAGGACTTTTGCCCTTGTGGTAATATTATTGCTCCCGATAAAATCAATATGTAAGGAAATTTTTTATATGATTTCTAATTTATGACAGTCGGGATTTGATCATATAATATATATTTTACAGTAATTTATAAAAAATTTTAAAAAATTACAATTCCCTATTGACATTTTTTAAAAAATATGTATAATTAAAACTGTTGATTTAAAACATATGTTTTACAACGTACGTTTTAAAAGAAAGGAAAACATAATGCCTCCTAAATCAAAATTCACAAAAGAGGAAATCGTAGCAGCCGCCTTCAAAATAGCTTCCGAGGAGGGTATCTCTTCCGTTACCGCCCGCGCCGTCGGCGCAAAGCTCAACAGCTCGGCAAGACCGATCTTTACGGTATTTCACAGCATGGACGATCTTATACGCGAGGTAATACTTGCCGCAAGAGCTCTTTATAACGAGTATATAAAGGAAGGCTTAAGAGAAGAAATTCGTTTTAAAGGCGTTGGAACGCAGTATATAAAATTCGCAATTGAGCACCCAAAGCTTTTTCAGATTCTTTTTATGTCCGAAAGAGACGATCATCTTACCATAAATTCCATTCCCGCCGTTGACGACAATTACGACGACATTTTGTCGTCGATAACGAACCAGTACGGCTTGGACAGGGAAACAGCCCTGTCTCTCTATCGGCATTTATGGGTATACACTCACGGCATCGCTTCCCTTTGCGCCACCAAAACTCTTGAGTTTAAAAGCGAAGAGATCAGCGAAATGATGACCGATGTATTCGTAAGTCTTTTGATAAAAAAGAAATCCGAAACCAATGCAGGAAAGGAAGAACGCAAATGATAAAAATCGAAAACATTACCAAATCCTACGGGACGGGAGAAAGCAAGGTCAATGTTCTTAAGGGAATTTCCCTGGAAATAAAGGAAGGGGATTTTGCCGTAATCTTAGGCGCTTCAGGCTCGGGTAAGTCCACCCTTCTTAATGTTATGTCCGGTCTTGAACGACCCGACGGAGGAAGTGTCTGCTATAACGGCGAGGACATAGCCGCCCTTTCCGACGAAAAGCTGACTGTTTTCCGCAAAAACAACATCGGCTTTATTTTTCAGCAATACTATCTGCTTCCGAATATGACGGCTGAAAAAAACGTTAAAATGGGCGCCGATCTGACGGGCAACACCGATTACTTCAAGATAATCGATGCGGTCGGATTGGAGCAGAAGAAACACAAATACCCCTCCGAGCTAAGCGGCGGCGAACAGCAAAGGATATCTATCGCCCGCGCCTTGGCTAAAAATCCGAAGGTGCTTTTTATGGACGAGCCTACGGGAGCTCTTGACGAAAAAACGGGGCGCTCGGTGCTTGACTACATATTGAAATTGCAGTCCGAGAAGCATTTTACCGCCGTTATGGTAACGCACAACTCAAATATTGCCGAAACCGCAAACACGGTAATAAAAATGAACAGCGGAGCAATTACCGAAGTAAACGGCAACGCTGCTCAAAAAGGAGCTTATGAGATAGGATGGTAATGTGCACTTTGCTGCATCACTATGAACATTTCCGAGAAAGGTAACTGTAAAATATGATAATCGGGTTAAAAATTTCCGCAAGGCTTCTGGGTATTTCCATTATTTCCTTTTGCGCCGTATTTGTATGCAATCTTTTTTTCAACTACGGCATTGATATGAAAGCGATCGAAAGTGAGCTGACAAATGAATATCAGATATTTTTTTACGACGCGCTGTCTATGACGGCGACCGTAGTAACCGCCTTAAGCGGCGGCTGTCTGCTTCTTACCGCGGTTGTAATGCTGTTTTTCTATATTAAGCAGTATATAAATTCTCACTCAAAGGAGCTGGGAATATTAAAGGCGCTGGGATATTCCAACGCGAGGACCGCTTCGAGCTTTTGGATATTCGGAGTAAGCGTTTTTATCGGCACAGCCTTGGGATATTTTTTCTCGTTCATACTAATGCCGCAATTCTATGCTAAGCAGAACGAGGAAGGAATTTTACCCGAGTTTGGAGTAAGCTTTCATTTTTCCCTTTTTTTCTTTTTGGTGATATTGCCCACGATCGGTTTTTCGCTGACAGCGATGCTTTTTGCCTATATTAAATTAAAAAGACCCGTAATGTCGCTGCTTAAGGAAATACCCGACATTAAGGTCAAAAAATTCAACAGCGCCAAGGACAGATCGAAAAAAAATCTTCCTTTTCTGAACGAGTTAAAAAGGGCTACTTTAAAAACCAAGAAAACGCTTATATTTTACATAGCCTTTGCCTCCTTCTGCTTTTCCTCAATGACGCAGATGTCCTTCAGTATGAATGAACTGTCCAGCGAAATGATGGGTATAATGATAATGCTCATCGGCTTGGTTTTAGCCTGCACAACGCTTTTTATAGGCGTTTCAACGGTAGTAAGCAGCAATAAAAAGACCGTTTCCATGATGAGAGTGGAGGGCTACAGTGTAAAACAGTGTCAAAGCGCAATTTTCGGCGGATACAGACCGATCGCGTATATGGGCTTCGCCGTGGGGACCTTGTATCAGTATATACTGCTTAAAATAATGGTCGAGATAGTTTTCGCGGATATGGAAAGCGTTCCCGACTACAGCTTCGACTTTATTGCTTTCATCGCTTCCCTTTCGGTATTCCTTTTTCTGTACGAGCTTGTAATGAGATATTGCAGCAGCAAAATCAGAAAATGCTCGGTTAAAGAAATTATGGAGGGAGAATAACAAATTGTATCTTTAAAATGTATATATCTGACTTTGGTAAGTTTGATGATGATATTTGCTATGTTGCAGAGGCGGACGGTAATATCATTGGCGCTGTATGGGTTCGTATTATGGATGACTATGGTCACATTGATGATGAAACGCCGTCCTTGGCAATATCACTGAATAAAGAATACAGAGGGCAAGGTATTGGTACAGCCTTAATGAAAACTATGCTCGAAGAACTAAAGAAAAGAGGTTATGATCAAACTTCTTTAGCAGTACAAAAAGCTAACTACGCTGTAAATATGTATAGAAGCGTTGGCTTTGAAATCGTGGACGAAAATGAGGAAGAATTTATTATGGTATGCAAGTTGTCTAATCAATAAATTTGATTTTGTAAGGTCGTTATCTGCAATGGATAGCGACCTATTTGACTATTTTGCTCTTGGGGAAAACAGAGAAAAACTGTCTTCCGACACAAGGCTCAGCTCTTATTTAGCCGCAGTCGCACGCAATAAAGCCTTTGGATTGTTAAGAAAAACGCGGAACGATTTGTCATTGAACGATGATATGATTATCATAGACGAACACGAAAGCAATCCGCAGGCGGAAGCAGAGGGCAGAGAGTTAGGGCGGCTCATCAAGGAAGCTCTGACCTCTCTCGACAAAATCCAAAGCGAGCTGTTTATTAGGCACTATTATTACGGCGATACGATAAAGCAGGCGGCTGAAGCGTTAAATATCAACCTGTCTACCGCAAAAACGTGGCTTTACAAAAGTAAAGAGTTTTTAAGAGAATATTTGGAAAAAAATTGGTCTGATGGCACATTATAGGAAAGAAAGGTGTTTTTATGAGAAGATATAATATTTACGATCTGATGAACGAGTACGCAGACGACGAATTTGTTCCCGAAAAAGATATCAGCGCCGATATTAAGGATATAAGAAAACGTGTGGAAAAACATATAAAGCTGCCATTCGGATATAATGAATACGGCAAATTTTTTTAAACAGACATAGGCGACTCATATGATATTATATACCCTTTAGAGGTTAAAGACGGCAGACTATGGTTTGTAGCTGACGGACAGAATTTTGATATAACCGATTTTCGTGTGTTGACGTATACACAATAAACGGTAAAGACAGATACTCATACGAAATGACAGAAGATGAGATCGAGCAGGCAAAGCAAAAGGCGGAAGCCGGAGAAGCCGTTTATACCGTAAGAAGTATGCCGTGGATGATAAGCGTAGGAAACGAGTTTAATTATCCCGACACGTTTTTTAGTGAGGATTTCGTGATGTATTCATCGGAATGGTAAGATATTCCGACCTTTGTTTTTATGACAAGGGTCGGAAATTTGTTGGAATTGGGATTTTATGTAAAAATAATAAAAAATTTTTTAAAAACTGTTGACAAACAAAGGGGCTTGTGATATAATAATTAAGTCCTTGAAGCGGTAAAGACCGCAAGGATATATGTGGCGGCATAGCTCAGCTGGCTAGAGCACTTGGTTCATACCCAGGGTGTCGTTGGTTCAAGTCCAATTGCCGCTACCATATTGGCCCGTTGGTCAAGCGGTTAAGACACCGCCCTTTCACGGCGGAAACATGGGTTCGATTCCCGTACGGGTCACCAATCATCAAATAAAAAAATTCCGCACTGTATCAGCAAACGCTTTTACAGTGCGAAATTTTTACATTCTCATATTTTGAAAATCCAATCTAAAAAATGAAAATTTAACCCCAAAAACACATTTTTTAAACTTTATGCAACACAAAATGCAACACGAATTTTAAGAAAAATCATCAGCTCATCCACTGCCTATCGCACCAACACAGCTTCCCGTTATACAAAACCTCCGCC
>JAMPHV010000039.1 GCA_023663265.1 Bacteroides sp. | reverse complement strand
ATATGCAAGCAGATGAGGTGCTAAGGCTTTAGCCGGTGGTTTTTAGAGGTGCCCTCAAGCTGTCGGAATGTGAGTAATGCCCGAATGGGAAACATTCGACATAACTATTGACGATCCGCTGCACGTTGTCTTCTCTCGGAAGATGAAAAAAGCCGCCCGAGGGCTTTGCCGACGGGCTTCCGCCGATATGGAACAAACGAATGCGGTCGGCGGCATAAGCATATGCAAATGCATGATCGTCTGAAGAAAACGGAGGAAAACTAAAATGGACGCATTGAAGCTTATAGCACAGGACAGTATCAAGCAGGACGCACCCAAGTTTGAGGTAGGCGACACCGTAAGGGTACATGTAAGGATCACCGAGGGAAACAAGACGCGTATCCAGGTTTACGAGGGCACAGTGATCGCCAAGAAGCACGGCGGCGTTTCCGAGACCTTCACCGTTCGCAGAGTTTCGCACGGCTGCGGAGTTGAAAGAGTATTCCCTCTTCACGCTCCCTCTGTGGAAAAGGTAGAGGTAGTAAGAATGAGCAAGGTTCGCAGAGCGAAGCTCTACTATCTGCGCGACAGAGTAGGTAAGGCGGCTAAGGTAAAGAGCAAGTTCAACTGATCTGTAACTGTGGGAAAGTAGTATTAGGGCTGCATTGCATATCTTACGGCTGTGAAAGGTGCGGCAGCACGGCTTCACTTTGCGCGGGTAAGATTGCGGTGCGGCTTTCCTATTTTATTTATATATCGGAGGTTTTTATATGTGGGACGAAGAAAAAGACAAGAGCGAAACCATGGAAGCCGTTGACCTCTCCAAGATAGAATCGGACGGCGGCGGGTATTTTAAGCACCGCGAGGAAGACGGCAGCGACACCATGGACGCGATAGACCCCGACGAGTACAAGAAGCTCCTCGAAGGCTCCGACAAAAAAACGTTCGAGGAGGAGCTCAGTCCTATTGAGGTAAAAAGCACAAGACATCTTGAATTGCAGCAGAGGGAAGAGGAGAAAAAGGAAGCGGTCGAAAACGCCCATACCGCGGCCAACGAGGTCTTCGACTGGCTGGAGAGCATTTTGACGGCGGTGATCGCAATAGTTCTCATCTTCACCTTTATTATACGAATAAATACCGTTGACGGGGATTCCATGAATCCCACGCTGACGGCGGGACAGAAGCTTGTCGTCTCCGACCTTTTCTATACCCCCGCCTATAACGATATAGTCATAGTCCAGGCGGCAAGGCTTGACGGAGGAAAGCCGATAGTAAAGCGCATTATCGGACTTCCCGGGGATACGATAAGGATCGACTTTGAAAGCGGCACGGTTTACCGCAACAATACCGCGCTCCCTTTAGAAACAAAGGACGGCATACTTTACGAGGACGGTCACCCCATAAATACCGTCACCACACTTAGACAGGATATGCAGAGCAACGTTGACTACACCGTGCCCGAGGGAAGCTATTTCGTAATGGGCGACAACCGCAACAATTCAAAGGACAGCCGCCTTTTAAGCGTAATAGGCTTTATAGACAAAAACTATATAGCGGGACGGGCGGTATTTTCGATCTTCCCATTTGATACCTTTGGCTTTACGGAATGAGAGCCTGTCTTTTTCGTTGCTTCCCGAGGTATATACAGTTGAAAGGCGGATAAATGAGCAGATATGTACCAAAGCATTTAAGCGGGGACGCCGAGAGCAGGGAACGCGGTAAAGCCTACGGTATCGACGCCGAGGAAACGGGGGTCAAGGAACGCGTTAGGGTACGGGACGAAGGCTCCCGCCTCCGCACGGACGGCGAAGCGGCAAGGGATCCGCGGGGCGGTACCGACGCGAAGCTCGAAAGGTCGGACTCGGGCGAAGGCGGGTTTGACAATGAAAACCCCGCTCTGTCCGCGGCGGAAAGCCGCCCGAAGGAGCTATACCTGTATGTTCAGACAATTCTCGAATCCGTCGTCAGCGCTTTTTTGATACTGACCTTTGTTTTGAGCATAAGCTTGGTGATAGGCTCCTCTATGGAGCCTACCCTGTTGGAAAACGACCGCTTGGTGATATACCGTTTTTTTTATAAGCCGCATTACGGAGACATTATAGCGGTATGGGCGGAGGGACTGCCTAACCGCGAAACGGGCGGACGCGGGGAAATGATAGTTAAGCGGGTCATAGGTCTCGAGGGCGATGAGATATACATCGACGAGGAGGGTATCGTGTTCCGCAACGGCAGACCCCTGTATGAAAATTACGCCAAGGAGCTTATCGGCGCCGACAATTTGGGCAACGCCGAATATCCCGTGACGGTGCCCGAAAACTCGGTTTTCGTTTTGGGCGACAACAGAAACCATTCCACTGACAGCAGATATGTAAAGGACGAGAACACGGATTATTACGTAGGCTGCATAGACGTGCGGTATATTATGGGAAAAGCGGTCTTTCGGATATACCCATTTGACAGGATCGGAGTGTTAAAATGAGCTACGAAGGAAATATACAGTGGTTCCCCGGGCATATGACCAAGACCCGCCGTATGATAGAGGCGGATTTGAAGCAGGTGGACGCGGTAGTGGAGATCGTTGACGCAAGAATACCGGAATCCAGCCGAAACCCGATCATAAACGAGCTTGCGGGCGGTAAGCCGAGAATGCTCCTGCTGAACAAAAGCGATTATGCCGACGAGGGAGCCACCGAGCGGTGGAAACATTATTATCGGCAGCAGGGCTATGCGGTGCTCAGCTGCGACTGCCGAAGCGGCAAGGGGATAAAGAGCTTTGTCCCTCTTTTAAAAAAGGAGCTTAGCGACCTGCTGGAAAAAAGGCGGGAAAAGGGCATGATCGGCAGAATGCTTCGGATAATGGTGCTGGGTATCCCCAACGTTGGCAAATCCTCCTTTATCAACCGAATGGCAAATTCCAAAAAAACCGCCGTAGGAGACCGCCCCGGAGTTACGAGAGGCAAGCAGTGGGTTACCATCGACAAGGAGGTAGAGCTTCTTGATATGCCGGGTATACTCTGGGCTAAGTTCGAGGATAAGGACGCCGCGGAGAAGCTGGCGTTTACGGGAGCGATAAAGGACGACGTTCTGGACGCCGAAGCTTTGGCGGACAGCTTGGGCGAGTATCTGAAAAGCCGTTATCCCGAGAGACTTGCCGAACGGTACAAGCTCAAGGATCTCGACGGCAGCGTTTGCGAGCTTATCGCCAGGGCAAGAGGCATGATGATATCGGGGGGAGAGCCCGACACCGAAAGAGCGGCTGCCGCTCTTCTTGACGAATACCGAAGCGGCAGGTTGGGGAGGATCACTCTCGAGGAGCCGCCGCAGGAATTTTAAAAAGATCGGTACTATAAAATGGACAGAAAACAGGAAAAGCTGCTTAAATGCAGACAAAGATTTGAATACGATAAGGCGTTGAGAGCGGAGCACGGGCTTATATGCGGCGTTGACGAGGCGGGCAGAGGTCCGTGGATAGGCGCGGTATACGCGGCGGCGGTCGTTTTTGACGACAATGTGTTTATAGACGGTCTGGACGACAGCAAAAAGCTTTCGGAAGCCAAAAGAGAGGCGCTGTACGACGAGATAACGGCAAAGGCGCTCTCTTATTCCGTTGCCTTTGCAGCAACAGAGGAGATAGAGGAGCTGAACATATTAAACGCCGCATTTTTGGCAATGAGACGCGCGGTACAGGGCTTAAGCACGGCTCCCGATATGGCGCTGGTAGACGGGAACAGGCTTCCCGAGCTGGGTATAAGGGCGGAGGCTGTCGTCAAGGGCGACGGCATAAGCGCCTCTATAGCTGCGGCGAGCATACTGGCAAAGGTGACCCGCGACCGCTATATGAAGGAGCTGGACCGCCGCTACCCCGAATTCGGCTTTGCATCCAACAAGGGCTACGGCACCGCGCAGCACGTCGAGGCGCTGAAAAAATACGGCTATACTCCCGAGCACAGGCTTTTGTTCCTAAGAAAGCTGGAGGCGAAGGAAGGCGCGCTTAAGGCTTACGGCGGGAAACGGGAGACGGAAAAGGAATGAACAGGAACGAGGCTGCCGAGCTGAGAGGCAGGGCAGGAGAGGGCGCCGTATGCGCGCTGCTGGAGGAAAGAGGCTGTCAAACGGTAAGGAGAAATTACCGTATAAAGGGCGGAGAGATCGATATAATCGCTCTCGACGGAGAGTTTATCGTTTTTGTGGAGGTCAAGACCCGAAAATTCAACGCTTTTGACGACGGCACGGCGGCTATGAGCAAGGCTAAGATGAAAAGGATAATCGCCGCCTCCGAACGCTTTGTTTCCGACAATCCCCGATATAAGGACCTTTATCGGCGTTTTGATACGGCTTACGTCACCGTGACCACCGACAGATTCCCGCAGGTACTGGATATAGAATATTACAAGGCGGATTTTACGGGTATGAATCTATGATATTGCCAAAAATTTGCTTTTACGAAAAAAATATGATATAATTTCAATATTGAATTTTATTGGAATTTTAAAACCGTGCTAACGAACAAGAAAGGAACCGCAGCGAAATGAATTATAAAAGCACCCGCACACCCGACATAACCGTTACAAGCGCGCAGGCCATTACTCAAGGCTTATCCCGCGAAGGAGGCTTGTTTGTTCCCGAGACGCTCCCCGAAATGACAGAAAAGGACATGCTTGCCCTTTGCGATAAAAGCTATGCGGAGAAAGCCTTTGATATTTTTAAGCTTTTTCTGACCGATTTCACCGACGAGGAGATCAAATACTGCGTGGAAAACGCCTACGGCGAAAATTTTGACGTCAAAAGCGTTGCAGAGCTTTCTCATCTTTTGCGGGGCACATATATCCTCGAGCTGTGGCACGGTCCCACCTGCGCCTTTAAGGATATGGCTCTGCAAATACTGCCGTATCTTATGACCGTTTCCGCCAAGAAGACGATCCCCGATAAGGAAATAGCCATTCTCGTTGCGACCTCGGGGGATACGGGAAAGGCCGCGCTGGAGGGCTTCAAAAACGTACCCGGGACCACCATAAGCGTATTTTATCCCGAGGATGGCGTGAGCGATATGCAGAAGCGTCAGATGCAGACTCAAGAGGGCGATAACGTTTTCGTATGCGCCGTAAAGGGGAACTTTGACGATTGTCAGAACGGGGTAAAGGCGATCTTCACCGACAAGGAGCTTGCCGCGCGGCTGGAAAGAGAGGGCGCCGTCCTTTCCAGCGCCAACTCCATAAACTGGGGCAGACTGTCCCCTCAGATAGTTTACTATATCTCGGCTTACGTTGAGCTGGTTAAAAACAAGGAGCTGGAATACGGCGAAAAAATCAACATAGCGGTACCCACGGGAAATTTCGGCAATATCCTCGCCGCCTATTACGCAATGGAAATGGGGCTTCCCGTAAATAAGCTCATCTGCGCCTCCAACGCCAACAATATACTTACCGATTTTATAAATACGGGCGTATACGACCGCAACCGCGATTTTTACACCACCGTTTCCCCCTCCATGGACATTCTTATTTCCAGCAATCTCGAACGTCTTTTGTATCATCTTTCGGGCGAAAACACCGAGCTTATAAACAAGTGGTTCGGCGCTCTTAAGGAGACGGGAAGATACGAGGTCAATCCCGAGGTCAAGACGAGAATATCCGAGCTGTTCTACGGCGGCTGCTGCAACGACGCAGAGACAAAGGCGGCGATAAAGGACTGCTTTGAAAATTACTCCTATCTTATGGACACTCATACCGCGGTCGCCTATAAGGTATACAAGGATTATGTGAAAAACACCGGCGACACGACAAAGACGCTCATCGCCTCCACCGCCAACCCGTACAAGTTCGGCGCGGCGGTATTCGACGCGCTTGGCGGAAACGCCGACGGGCTCAGCGAGTTCGATATCATAGAAAAGCTCGAGAAAATGACCCGCACGGTCATTCCCGAGCCGTTAGCCGCCACAAGAAACAAGGAAGTGAGATTCAAGGGCGTTATAGACCGCGGTCAAATGCCCGAGGCAGTTATGGATTTTTTGAAAAAATAACCGAGATCGATTCGGGCATAGGCGGGTGATAGGTTGAGTTTATATGTGCTTGGTGATTTACACCTTTCCTTTGGCGCCGACAAGCCCATGGATATTTTCAAGGGCTGGAGCAACCATGTGGACAAGATAACCGAGAACTGGAACAGTATGGTGTCCGATACCGATACGGTGGTGGTTAACGGAGATATATCCTGGGCGATGAGCCTCGAGAATACCGAGAAGGATTTTTCCTTTATCAACAGCGAGCTTAAGGGAAACAAAATTTTTATCAAGGGAAATCACGACTACTGGTGGAACACAAAATCAAAAATGGACGCCTTTTTACGGGAAAAGGGCTTCGATAAAATACGCATACTCAGCAATAACGCCTATTTTGCGGACAACACGGCGATCTGCGGCACGAGAGGCTGGATAAACGACGACACGGCTCCCTTTGACGCGAAGCTCCTGAACCGAGAGGCCGGACGGCTTGAAATGTCGGCGCTGGAGGGAAAAAAATTAGGCGGAGAGCTTGTGGCTTTTCTTCACTATCCGCCTATATTCGGAGCCGAAAAAAATTATTATATGCTCGACGTTATGAAAAAACACGGCATTACCCGCTGCTACTACGGGCACGTTCACGGAATGGCGGTAAAAAAAGCTTTTAACGGAGAATACGACGGCATGACCTTTCAAATAACCTCCTGCGACTGCGTCAATTTCACTCCGATCTTGGTGGCGGAATAATTTTTGTGAATTTTTTAAAAAAATTTTGCAAAATCACTGGAAATATTTGCAAAAATGTGCTATAATATTCAAGACTGTAAAAACGGAGGAAAAAGTAAATGGAAATTATTTCTAACAACAAAACAGCGGTAAATACCGTTGAGGTAGAATTCAGAAACAGCGTTGACGAATTTGAAGCCGCTCTCCAGAAAGCGTTTCTCAAGAGAAAAAAGAGCATCACCGTTCCGGGCTTCAGAAAAGGCAAGGCGACCCGCAAGATGATAGAGACCCATTACGGCGAGGGCGTTTTCTACGACGACGCCATTAACGCCCTGTACAGAGAAAATATCGACGGGGTAATAAAGGAAGCGGGGCTCGACGTGGTGGATATGCCCAACATCGAGGTATCTTCCGTAAGCAAGGAGGAGGGCGTCGCCTTTAAGGCGGTTTTCACCACCAAGCCGGAGGTAAATATTTCCGATTATAAGGGAATAAAAGTTACAAAAATTGTCAAGACTGTAACAGACGAGGACGTGGATAAGCAGCTTGCCTCCATGCAGGACAGAAACGCGAGGATAATTGACGTTACCGACCGTCCCGCTCAGAACGGCGATACGGTGGTATTCGATTTCGAGGGCTTTGTTGACGGCGCAGCCTTTGACGGCGGCAAGGCGGACAATTACAGCCTTGTTCTCGGAAGCGGTCAGTTTATCCCCGGCTTCGAGGACCAAGTTGCGGGAAAGAGCATAGACGAGCCCTTTGAGGTGAACGTGACGTTCCCCGAGGATTATAACGCGGAGGAATTGAAGGGCAAGCCCGCCGTATTCAAGTGCCTTATCCATGAGATAAAGGGCAAGGAGCTGGCTGCGCTTGACGATGAGTTTGCAAAGGACGTAAGCGAGTTCGACACATTGGACGAGCTTAAGAGCGATATAAAGAGCAAGCTTGCCGAGCAGGCCGAAAAGGCGGCGGATCAAGAGGTGGAGAACGCTCTTAACGAGGCTCTTATCGGAAAGCTGGAGGCGGAGATACCCGAGGTAATGTACGAAAACCGCATCAACGAAATGGTTCGCGATTGGGAGTACAGGAACAGATACCAGGGGATCACCGTAAAGGATTATCTCCAGTACACGGGAGCCACCATGGAGCAGTTCAGAGACAATTTCAGAGAAGCCGCCACCAAGCAGATACAGTTAAGGCTCGCTTTGGAGAAGATCGCGCAGCTCGAGAACATCGAGGCGGGCGAGGAGGACCTGGATAAGCATTACGCCGAGCTTGCCGAGGAGCATAAAATGGAGGTTGAAAAGGTCAAGGGCATTATTTCCGCCGACGCTCTCGGCGAGGACGTAAAGGTGGAGAAGGCGTTCAACTTTGTTAAGGACAGCGCCGAGATCGCGTCTTAACGGATAAAATCCCAAACAGACAAAAAATTAACAGATCTGCCGCATAATGTGCTTTTGTACGTTTATGCGGTTTGCTGTTCAAGGAAGAAGAGAGCCGACAAAAGAAAGCTTTTTTCGGATATCGTGCAGAATAACGGCAAACACATGCTAAAGGCGGTTATTTTCAGCAGCCGTCGGAAAGGACAAGAAATGGATAAGAACTATATGAGCCTGGTGCCTACCGTCATTGAGCAGACAGGGCGCGGCGAGCGCGCCTACGACATTTACTCAAGACTGCTTAACGACAGGATCGTTATGCTTCACGAGGAGGTAAACGCTACCACGGCAAGCCTTGTTGTGGCGCAGCTTTTATTCCTTGAAGGGCAGGACGCCGACAAGGACATTCAGCTTTATATCAACAGTCCCGGCGGTTCCATTACCGACGGCATGGCTATCTATGACACCATGCAGTATATCAAGTGCGACGTTTCCACTATCTGTATGGGTATGGCGGCGTCTATGGGCGCGTTTCTGCTGGCAGCGGGCACAAAGGGGAAGAGGATATGTCTGCCCAACGCCGAGGTAATGATACATCAGCCCTCGGGCGGCACAGGGCGCGCGCAGGCTTCCGATATAGATATCGTGGCTAAGCACATTATCCGCATTAAAGAAAAAATGAACAGAATGTTATCCGAAATGACGGGTCAGCCTTATGAAAAGATCGTCGAGGATACCGACAGGGACAATTATATGACGGCTCAGGAGGCTCTTGAATACGGTCTTGTGGACAAGATATTCGATAAGCGCTAAAGGGCTGATAAAAAAGAAAGATTATTTTAACCGAGAATGCAGCGCATTGAACGCTGTTCACAGGCACTGCGAGGTTTTGGAAAGGCATGAGCAATATGCTAAAGTGTAATTTCTGCGGAAAAACAGAGGACTATGTTTCGAGAATGCTGTTGGGAAAAAACGGCGTTATATGCAACGAGTGCGTTCTTGCCTCCTACAATATGCTTCTTGAGGAGGGCGAGGTGCCGAGGATCGACCGCGACAGCGGGAGGGGAGCAAAATACAGCGGAACGCTGAAAAAGGAAAAGCTCCACAAGCCCGCCGAGCTGAAGGCTATCCTTGACGAATACATCATCGGACAGGACGAGGCTAAAAAGGTTTTGTCGGTTGCGGTGTACAATCATTACAAGAGAGTGCTTGCCAACGAAAGCGGAAGCAGGGAGGAAAGCGGCATCGAGCTTCAGAAAAGCAACGTGCTTCTGCTGGGTCCCACGGGCGTAGGCAAGACCATGTTGGCGCAGACCCTTGCGGAAACGCTCAACGTGCCCTTTGCCATAGCGGACGCCACGACGCTGACACAGGCGGGCTATGTGGGCGAGGACGTGGAAAACGTGCTTTTGAGGCTTATTCAAGCTGCTGATTTCGATATCGAGGCCGCCGAAAGGGGAATCGTCTATATCGACGAGATCGACAAGATATCCCGCCGCTCCGAAAACACCTCAATCACAAGAGACGTAAGCGGAGAGGGCGTTCAGCAGGCGCTTTTGAAAATAGTGGAGGGCACCGTCTCCAACGTTCCGCCGCAGGGCGGCAGAAAGCACCCCAATCAAGAGTTTATCCAGATAAATACTCAGAATATCCTTTTTATCTGCGGCGGAGCTTTTGAGGGCATAGAAAAAAACATTATTTCACGTATACATTCCTCCGCCCTCGGCTTCGGCGCAGAGGTGAGAAGCCAAAAGGAGCACAGCCTGTCGGAGGCGTTCCATGAGGTGGCTCCCGAGGACTTGGTAAAATACGGTATAATCCCCGAGCTGGTGGGAAGACTTCCCATAGTTACGGTTTTGGACGAGCTGGACGAGGAAGCCTTGGTAAAGATACTTGTAGAGCCGAAGAACGCCTTGGTGAAGCAATATACTTATCTTTTCGGCTTGGATAACATTGAGCTGGAGATACGTCCCGAGGCTCTTAGGGAGATCGCCAAAAAGGCGGTGGAGAGAAAAACGGGCGCAAGAGGACTTCGCACCATTCTCGAGGAGCTCCTTTCCGAAACAATGTTCGAGGCTCCCTCCGACCCCGCGTTGGTAAAGGTCGTGGTAACCGCCGAAAACGTCAGAGAGGGAACGCAGCCCGAGAGAGTCCGCGGCGATAAAAAACCCGCTTCCTCAACAAAGAGGGCGAGCAGAAAAAACGCGGGATAAATTTTAAAAAAGGTATTTACAAAACGGCGCATATGTGATATAATAATTTTGCTGTTTTTTGACAGTAAAGAATCCTTTCCTTGGCTTTGCGGAATTTGCCCCACAGGGGAGACACCGTATCCCATTGCTAAGAACGGGAAAATAAAATCCAAGAGGTGTAAACAATGCTACTGAAAGACGAAAAGACCGCGATTATTGAAAATAACCGCACTCATGAAAAGGACACGGGTTCTCCCGAGGTGCAGATCGCAATTCTCACAAAGAGAATATCCGATCTTACCGAGCATTTGAAGACCCATAAGAAGGATCACCATTCAAGGCGCGGACTGCACAAGATGGTAGGTCACAGGCGCAATTTGCTCAACTACCTGCAAAAGAAAGATATTGAGCGTTACCGTGCTATCGTTGCGAAGCTTGGTATTCGTAAGTAAATTTGTTCTTAAAGGACGGAACGTTTTTATTGTTCTGTCCTTTTGCCTATCGGGCGTGAATTTACGAGGAAAAAATAAAGGGATAAAGGAAATGTTTATTAGCATTAAATTGAGCTTTTTTCGCGGGAAGAAGGCTGAATTTATTGCTATAGCATTTCCTCGTTCCGCAAGTCGAAAGGAAAGGTAAAAAAGATGTTTGAAAATTACAAGGTTTTTAAAACCACCTTTGCAGGCAGAGAGCTTACCGTTGAAACGGGCAAGGTCTGCGGGCTGGCAAACGGCTCCTGTTGGGTGCATTACGGCGACACGGTGGTCATGGTAAACGTTACCGCCAGCGAAAAGCCCAGAGAGGGCGTTGACTTTTTCCCTCTCTCCGTTGACTACGAGGAAAAGCTGTACGCTGTGGGCAAAATTCCCGGAAGCTTTTTAAAGAGAGAGGGAAGACCCAGCGAAAAAGCTATCCTTACCTCCCGCGTAGTGGACCGTCCCATGCGTCCTTTGTTCCCCAAGGATATGAGAAACGACGTATCTATTGTTATGACGGTTCTGGCGGTGGACCCCGATACGCAGCCCGAGATCATTGCCATGATAGGCGCCTCGGTCGCGGTCTCCATATCCGATATTCCCTGGAACGGGCCTATCGGCGGTATTTCCGTAGGTCTTGTGGACGGCGAGATCGTGCTTATGCCCAATGCGGAGCAGAGGGCAAAATCCGATCTGCAGCTTACCGTTGCTTCCAGCGAGAAAAAGGTGGTAATGATAGAGGCGGGCGCCAACGAGGTGGACGACGACACTATGTTTAACGCCATTATGAAAGGGCACGAGGAGATCGTAAGGTCTGTCATTCCCTTTATAAACAAGATAAGAGAAGAGATCGGCAAGCCCAAGTTCAGCTTTGAATCCATGGACGTTGACCACGAGCTGTTTGAGGAAATTCAAGGCAAGTATACCGATAAGGTAAAGTACGCTCTGGACACCGACGATAAAAATATCCGCGAGGCAAGATTGCAGCCTGTCAAGGACGAGATACACGCCGAGTACGACGAAAAATACCCCGAGCAGCTCGCAATGATAGACGAATGCATTTACAAGCTGCAAAAGTTTATTGTGCGCCGCTGGCTGCTTGACGAACAGAAGCGCGTTGACGGCAGAGGAATGGATCAGATGCGTCCGCTGGCGGCGGAGGTGGGTCTGCTGCCCCGCGTTCACGGCTCGGGTCTTTTCACAAGAGGGCAGACTCAGGTGCTGACCGTTACTACCTTGGGTCCCGTCAGCGACGCACAGAAGCTGGACGGGCTTGACGACGAGGAAGAAAAGCGGTATATGCACCACTACAATTTCCCCTCCTACTCGGTGGGCGAGACCAAGCCCAGCAGAGGACCCGGCAGGCGCGAGATAGGTCACGGCGCACTGGCTCAAAGAGCGCTGGAGCCCGTTATCCCATCGGTGGAGGAATTCCCTTACGCAATAAGGCTCGTTTCCGAGGTGCTGTCCTCCAACGGCTCCACCTCTCAGGCTTCGATCTGCGGCTCCACTCTTTCCCTTATGGATGCGGGCGTTCCCATAAAGGCGCCTGTGGCGGGTATATCCTGCGGCTTGATAACCGAGGGCGAGCGCTGGATGACAATGGTGGATATCCAGGGCTTGGAGGATTTCTTCGGCGACATGGACTTTAAGGTAGGCGGGACCCACAAGGGTATCACCGCAATACAAATGGACCTTAAAATAGACGGTCTTACCCCCGAGATCATAAAGGACGCCTTTGCCAAAACTCATAAGGCGCGCGATTATATCCTTGATGAAATTATGCTTAAGGCTATCCCCGCGCCCCGTCCCACAGTTAATCAGTGGGCTCCCAAGATGATAAATATGAAGGTGCCCGTGGACAAGATCCGCGAGGTCATCGGCACGGGCGGAAAGGTCATTCAGAAGCTTTGCGCCGACTTTGATGTCAAGATAGACATCGACGACGAGGGCAACGTATTCATTTGCGGCAACGACGAAAAGAAGTCGAGAGACTGCGTGGAAATGATAAAGGCTATTACTCTTGTCCCCGAGATAGGCTCGATTTACAAGGGCAAGGTGGTGCGTGTTACCGGCTTCGGCGCTTTCGTCGAGTTCGCTCCCGGCAAGGAGGGCATGGTCCATATCTCCGAGCTTGAAAACCGCCGCGTTGAAAAGGTCGAGGACGTATGCAACGTCGGCGACGAGATAATCGTTAAAATTATCAAGATCGACCAGCAGGGCAAGATAGGTCTTTCGAGAAAGGAAGCTCTGGCGGATATCGAAGCTAAAAGAAAGGAAAAGGCGCAGTCATAATTTCTTGATAAGAGGCGAAAAAACGAACTTTAAAAAATTGATAATTGACAATTGATAATTGATAATTGTGGAGCGGCTTCGCCGCGTGATTTAAATTTACGCTTATGCATTATTTAACTGAGTTCATTATGATAATGCTATACTAATGTCAAGCTTATGAATTTGTACCGCAAAAATCAAAATTTGTCGGCGAAGCCGACACCTTAATTGTCAATTATCAATTATCCATTGTCAATTATTATAACAAAAAAACGACCCGTTTCCAACGGATCGTTTTTTATAGTTGTTATTATTTGTCTTTTTTGTCTAACTTGATAATGGCTGCCACAGTGTTTTTTCTGCCTAACTTGATAATAGTTACCACGGCGGAGCTCAAAAGCAAATTGACCGCCAGCTCGATAAAGAAGTTAGTTGTGATGATGCCCGCAAAGAGGAAGAAAACGGCGTTTTCAATACCCGCCGCCAAGCCCCATTCCGCAATGGTGGGCATAAAGAAGGCAAGGCAGCCCAAAGCGAACACTCCCGTGTTCACAACGGGACAGGCGATGCCCGCAGCGATCGCTGCGGCGTAACGATTTTTCTTTTCGAGCAGCTTATAGACCGCTCCCGCCGCCAAGCCTGACAGCGTTCCCTTAAGTATGCACACCGCTATGGTCGCGGGGGCGTTCACCACCATAAAGGCGGCGGAGTCGGTGATAGTAACTATAATGCCGAACACGAATCCGAGCCAAGCTCCCGCCTTTATCCCGTACAGCGCAGCGCCTACTACTATCGGTACAAGGCAAAGAGTGATGTTGAAAAAGCCTGTGGGTCTGAGGGCTAAACAGACGAACTGCAATACGATAATAATCGCAGTTAAAAGCCCCAATCCCGTAAGAGTCTTTACGTTAAGCTTCTTTACGGGCGCTGCGGCAGCCGCCGCGTTTTTGTTGTCTGACATAATTTTTCTCCTTTGCTGAAGCCCCATTGTCAGAGGGTGCCTCGCAGGGTTTATATTTACGGCGTAACGCCGCGACCCTCTTAAAAACCTACCGTAGGAAAAGGCGTGCTTAAAAATCGATTTGGGCAGGATTTATGTTTACGGCAGGATACGCAAAACCTATCGTAGGAAACAAACGTGCCCAAAAAGCGGTTTTGCGAAGCAAAATTGCGGACAAAGTCCGCAAAGCGGTTTGGGCGGGAGACTTTCGCTGCGCGAAAGTCTCTTAGCCTCCGTGCAGGGTTTATATTTACGGCATAAAGCCGCGACCCTCATTACTTTTTTCTGACATTTTTATCATAAATTATTTTCAGCCCTTTAAGCAGCAGCTCCCGATCTACCTCGAAATCGCTTTTGCAATATTCCCTTATGACGGAGCTGAAGCCGCCTGTGGCGACTGCCGAGGATTCCCCGAGCTGCTCGCGGAATTTTTCGATAAAGCTGTCTATCATACCCGCGTGACCGTTCAGTACGCCCGAGCGCATACAGTCAACGGTATTTTTTCCTATAACGGGGGCGCCGCCGTCAAGGCTTATCATAGGCAGGGACATAGTCCTGCCCGTTAACGCCTCGAGGGAAATTTTTATTCCGGGAGCGATAACGCCGCCGATAAAGCCGCCGTTTTTATCCACCGCGTACACCTTTGTGGCGGTGCCCAGATCTATAACGATGCAGGGCAGCCTATAAAGCTCCTTAGCCGCAGCCGCTCCGCAGACAAGGTCCGCGCCGAGGGTAGAGGGATCGTCTATAAGAATATTGAGCCCCGTTTTTATTCCCGCCCCGATCATGATCGGCGTTACCCCGAACACTCTGTTGACGGAAATTTTCAGCTGATCCGATACGGGCGGTACAACGGAAGAGATTATCGCTCCCGTTATGTCCTCCCTCTTTAACCCGTAAAGTCCGAGAAGCTGATCCATGGTAACGGCGTACTGATCCGCCATACGGTTGCGGTTGGTGTCCATTCGGGATTCCAGCACCAGCCTGTCCCCGTCAAAAACGCCGAAAACAATATTGGTATTCCCGATATCTATTGTCAGAATCATTTTTGCTGTGCCCTTTCTTTTTGCTAATTGTTTTTCTTTCTTTTGTTTTTGCCGCGTTTGACTTCGGGCTTGTGTTCGGCTTCGGTCTCCGCTTCGGCTTCCTCCTCCGAAAATGCCGTATCCGTCTCCTCCGATTCGGACGGCTCCGTGATCTCGTCTAAATACCCGTCAATGCTTTCGCCGAGCTTGACATGATACTCATAATATTCCTCTTCATCGTTGTCGTCATTGTCTTCGCCGCTGCCCTCCGATCGGTTCGACTGCTCTCTGAAGCGCTTTCTCTCCTCTAAGTCGGCTTTTCTGCTTTCTATAAGCGCTTTCTCGGCGTCTCCCGAATAAATGTAACGCAAATGCGCTTTCCTTTTGGCTCTGTCCTCGGGATTGCGCTTGAGCCACAAAATAATGATACCGATAAATATTATGACGCCCGCTGCGGTGATAATGACCGCGCCCGGATAGCCCGCGGTGACGAATTTCATTTCAACGGTATGCTGTCCCTGCGTTAGGGGCACCGCGATAAGGGCGCCGAAGACCTCCTCATATTCCGTCTTGGCTCCGTCCACATAAACGCTCCAGCCCTTTTCGTTTGGTATGGTGGTAAGCAGCAGCCTGTCTCCAACGCAGTTCACCTCAGTTCTTACGGTGTTTGCGGAGGGCTTGGTGCATACGGTGTCCGCGTTCTGTTCCTTAAGCTCGTTTAGGGCGTACCTCACCGAATCCTCGTTGACTACCGCAAACTCCGCCTCTCGGAAATAAAGGTCGCTTTTTGCCAAGGTCAGAACAACGGTGACGGGATCGTCCTCCCAAAACTCACCCAACAGCTTCATATTGTTGTTGTCGCCCTCAAAATATTTGCCCAAGGCTTCGCCGTTGACGTTAACATCGACCTGGCGCTCGTAGGTCGAGGGCAGATACATATAAAGCTTGCCCGATTTGGGCACTGTGAATTTGTAGGTAAGGGACGCGGTGCTGCCCGAGGTCACTACCTTGAAGCTGTGGTGCTGGTCGGTGGTGGTGCCCTGGTTTACATTCTGAGTCTGTAGATCGACGTCGTATATTCTTGTATAGTAAAGATAATCCTCGTCTATGATAGAGTTTATCATCTCGGTTTGAGCGGTAAAGGGGTTGTATTGGGTAAGCTCCTGCTCCAAAGCTCTCGTGCTGCTCAAATAGCATATGGGCATGGCGTATTCGTTTTCCTCCACGTATATTTCCTCGCCGTGCCTTACGTCGATAGGGTCGTTATTGTCGGTGGAAAGCTCGTATTTTACGCCGAACAGGCTCGAGGTCAGAAGCGTTGCGCCGCTGTACCTGGTGTAATGGCTCCTGGCGGTGAAGCCGAGACGCTTAAGCAGCTCGATGGGCTTCGCGTTAAGGGTGGAGGAGCTGTGGGAAAGACCGTACATATTGACCGCCGCGGGGTCGTTAACGGTGCGGAAAAAGAGCTTTTCTATACGGTAAAAGCCGTCGTCGTTTTCCTTTATTTCGTTTACCGTTTCCCTTAATCTCGGGATATAATCCACATAGGTGTCGTGGTTGGAATAGGTTATATCGGTGTCCTGGGTGGATATCTGTCCGACCGTATTGTACAAAGCCTCGCTTGCCACTACCGCCACAAGGATAATGGAAAACAGCCTGGTGCGGTTTCGTCTCATATCCAGGTTAAAGTTTTTCTTGAGCTGAACGAGCAGGGCGGTGATCGTAAACAAAATGATCATCGCGGGAATAATGGTGGAGAAATTATCGAGCGTATCCCGTCCGTTGTTCAGATCGGCGACAAAATTGTCTGCGTTCTCCTGATACACCATTACCGCCAGCCAGCCAAAGCAGGTCAGCCCTATTACCCTGCTGTCTGTCTCCTTTATCCTCTCGAAAACGGTCGCCGCGCAGACCACCATCAGGAATGACAGCATAAAGGAATAGCGGTAGGGCAGCCAGTTCGGAAGCTGTCCGCCGTGCCACATCATATCCACGGGACGGATATACATACAAAGAATAAGCAGCATCATTACCGCCGCATATCCCAACCTTTCGCTCCTTCGTATTTTTTTGCAGAAAAAGTACGCGGGCAGAAGCAGAACGGTTATCACGCCGCAGTATATGAACGGCAGTCCCGTCATTCTTACGGTATCGTAGCTGTTGGGCAAAAGCTTGTCCAACAGCTCGATAAGAGGAAAGTTTTCTTTTAGGCTGTAATCGGGGGTGGAAAACTCAAACTTTCCGTAGGAAAGGGACTCGTACACGGGTATCAGCATATATGCCGAGATCATTACCGCCGTAACGCCGAGCCCCAATATCTGCACCGTCTTTATAAAGAAACGCTCTCTTGCCGCGCCGCTTTTGGTGACCACCATATAAAGCATATAGTATATCACCGAAAAAATTGCAAGCATAAAGCCTATATAGAAGCAGGTCACAAAGGCGTAGACCCAAGCCGCAACCAGCAGTCTGAAACGCCCCGCATCTATGAATTTTTCTATCCCGAGACAGATAACGGGAAGCGCCATAACGCCGTCCAGCCACATAGGGTTCATGGTCTGCACAAGAGTATAGGCGCACAAGGCGTAGCAAATGCTGAAGATCACTGTGGTGAGCTTTTTGAAGCCCTTTCCTCTTGAAAGGTACACCGACATAGCCAGTCCGATAGCTCCCACCTTAACGCACATCATGGTGAGCAAGCCCTCAAGTATCGCGTTTCTCGGAAACAGCCAAACTATAAAGTTAAAGGGACTGCCCAAATAATAACCGATAATGCCCATCCATTCCCCCGACAGATTTCTGTTCCAGGAATAGAAAACGCTCTCGTCGCCGTACAGAACGTCGTACATATGATCGTAGTAATAAACATATTGCCCGTTAAGGTCGAGGGACAAAACGCTTTCCTTGCCGACGGGCCATACGCCGAAAATAAAATAGCTTATCAAAAGTATCATCGCGGGCAAAAGGAACGAGAGCCACATCTGATTCTCATTCTTAAAGAAATATTTTGCGCCGTTTACCGCATAGCCCGCGTACTCCTTTATAACGGAGCCCGCGGTCTTTTTTGCGGCTTTGGCGGCATTGACTGATTCCGAGGTCATTATTAGACCGCTCCTTTCATTGTCGTTCATCGTTTATCGTCCGTCGGTTTTATCCAACGTGTCCGAGCAGACCAAATAGCGCGGTCTGCCCTTTATCTCTTCGTATATTTTGCTCATATAATATCCGATAATTCCGAGTCCCAGCATCAGCACGGAGCCCACCAGCAGAACAACGGGCAGTATGCCGTTTTGAGGAAGCCCGCGGCACGACTGTACGATTTGGATAACGCCCAGCACCGCCGCGGCGATAAGAGAAAGTATCCCCATGACCGTCACGAAATGAAGCGGCGCGTTGGTGAAGCTTGTCAAATTGGCAAGACCGAATTTAAACAGCTTTTTGAAATTCCACTTGGTGGTGCCTGCGCTGCGGGGAGCCACGTTAAATTCAAGCTGAGTTGTTTTGAAGCCCACCCAGCTTGACAGAGCGCGGTAAAAGGTTATTCTCTCGGGCAGGTCGTTCAGCGCGTCTATTACCTGCCTGTCCATAAGCTTGTAGTCGCTTCCGCCCTTTATCCTTATGCCGGAGGAGCCCTCCATAAGACCGTAGAAGCTTTTGGCAAAAAATTTGTATAGGAGGCTTTCCTTCCCTCTTGACGCCTTGACCGCCTCCACCACCTGATACCCCTGCTGCCACAGGCTGTACATCTGCACCATAAGCTGCGGCGGGTGCTGAAGATCGCAGTCTATCACCGCCGCACAGTCGCCGCGGCAGCGCTTAAGGCCCGCGAAGATCGCGCCCTCCTTGCCGAAATTGCGGGAAAACTTCAAGCCGCGGACGGAGGGATCGGCTTCCGCCAGCCCCTCTATCAGCTCCCAGGTGCCGTCCGATGAGCCGTCGTCCACGAAAAGAATTTCACAGGGTATTTTATTTTCCTCCATTATCCCGCGTATTACCGAGGCGGTGTTTTTTATATTTTCCTCCTCGTTGTAGGCGGGAATGATTATTGACATCATAGGCTTTTTCGCTTCCTTCCGTCCGAAAAAAATTTTGCGTATCTCTTCCGCTCTTATTAAAACGATTTAAAAAGGGAATTTGTTGGAAAATCGGAAAAATTTCCGTTGTTGAAACGGTTATTGCCGCGGAGCTTCTATGCTTACTCCGCCTCCGGCGGTGGTAACGTACAGATATCGGGACAGCGCCGCGGTTTTTTTTGCGTCCACGCTTCCGTAAAACCTGTCCTCAAAGCCCAAAAGCCCGCTGTCAAGATAACCGCTCTCGGTCCTGAACACAAGTTCTATGCCCGAATAATCGGGAAGCTCAATAAAGATATTTCCGTTTCTGCTTTCAAAGCTGCCGTTATTCATAAAAGCCGAATAGGCGCAGGAAATAACGCCGTCGATCGTATAAGCGGAGATCTCCTCCGTCGCCTCGGTCACGGTGATGTTTCCGCTTCGGGTACGCAGCTCGGTGTAGTCCGAAAGAGTTTCCGTAAGAGTAATGCTGCCGCTTCCGCTGTCCAAATAAAACTCGCGGTAGTCGTTTTCGGGCAGCCACACGGTCATTTTATATCTAAACTGATCCCTTGCGAAAAGGGAAAGTGTAAAGGAATCGTCCTGGACCAGCTTAAGGTAGTTCGCGTCAGTCTGTTCTATTATCATGGGCGTGTCGTTGACATATTCAACCAATATTCCGTCGCCGTCGTGGAAGCGCAGCTCATAATTTAAATTGGAGGTGCTTACCTTTAGATACTTGGCGTTGTTGAAGACCAGCCGCTCCCGCACCACCGTGCTTTCAAAGCCCGCCTCGGACGACAAATACTGTATCTCCGCCGCCGCCGCAAGGGTCAGCGCAGACAGCGCCAGCGCAAACCAGATCATTTTGCTTTTTCTTCCGGCGGAGTACAGCCTGCGCCACTTATATCCGCGGAGCGCCGCCCGATACCTGTTGAAAAGCCTAAAGCAAAAGGGCGAAAAACGGACGATAAAAAAACAGAGAAAGCAGCCGAAGAACAAACAGAACAGCCCCGCCGCCGTCAAAGCCGCGGGAGACAGATCGGAAACCACCTTCAGCAGCCCCATTGTGTAAAGCCCGCCGATAGGCGCGCAAAGCAGCCCCGCCGACACCAGCAGCAAGGCGGCGGTTATTATCAAAAAATTAAGCAAAAACAGAGACAAAAAGCCCGCCGCCGCAGGAAGACAAAATATTTTCGCCATCAGTACGGCGTTTTTGCTCAGCGTATTTTCCATTTTATCATTCCTTGGAAGCCGTCTTCTCGTATTTTGAACATTTGCCTTTTTATTTTACCACAATAAAGGAAGCGTGTCAAGGTTTGGAGAAATTTAAGTTTCCCCAAAATTTCTAAACCAAAGATACTATTTTTTATGACTGC
>JAMPHV010000038.1 GCA_023663265.1 Bacteroides sp. | reverse complement strand
TCTGACGAAAAATCTGACTGCGCATCTGAGGCACTATGGTTTTTAGAGGCGCCCTAAAAAAGACCTCCCGCTAACAGTCGGGAGGTCTTTTGGAGGAATACAATTGAACACCTTCGGTTTCTCAACAGACAACAAGCGTTATCATACGCTGCATTATCATAATATGCAAAAATTCGGAAAACGTGTATATAAAGCGCCGATAAACGCGGGCTTTACCTGTCCGAATATTGACGGGAGCAGGGGGAGGGGCGGCTGTATCTACTGCGACGGCGGCAGCGGATATTTTACCGACAGCAGCAGTCTTTCCGTCACAGCTCAGCTTGAGCGTCAGATATCCCTTATAAAAAGGAAGCATCCCGACGCGTGGATCAACGCTTATTTTCAGTCCTATTCAAACACCTACGCCAGCGTTGACGTTCTGCGTGAACGCTTCGAGCCTGTTTTAAGCTTTCCCGAGGCGGCGGCGGTTTCGGTCGCCACACGGGCGGATTGCCTTAACAGAGAAATATACGACTATCTTTCCTCATTCTCAAAGCGGACAAGCCTTACCGTAGAGCTCGGATTGCAGACCGTGCACGATAAAACCGCCGCGCTGATAAACCGAGGTCATGATTTTGCCGAATTTGAAGCCGCCTTTTACAGCTTGAAGGAGCTTGGGATACGCACGACCGTGCATATTATTAACGGCTTGCCGCGGGAGACGGAGAAAATGATGCTTGAAACGGCGGAAAGGCTTGGAAAAATGCGCCCCGACGGGGTAAAAATACACCTGCTGCACGTTATAAAGGGTACCGAGCTTGAAAAAATGTACCTTCGCGGGGAATATAAGCCTATGGATATGGACGGGTATATAGATATCACGGTGAAGCAGCTTGAATTGCTCCCCGCCGAAACGGTCATAGAGCGGCTCACGGGAGACGGAGACAAAAGCAGGCTTGTCGCCCCGCTGTGGAGCAAAAACAAGATCGCCGTTTTGGGAGGGATAGATAAAAGACAGGCGCAACTCGACAGCTTTCAAGGGAAAAAGCTCGTTATTGAGGATTTTTCAAATAATTTTTGACCTTGCCCTTTTTATGCTCGTACATACTTTCGTCCGCCTTGTCCTGCCATTCCTTGAGGGTGGAGTCCTCGGAAACGCGGTTAGAGTAAATGCCCAAGCTTACGTCTATCAGATAGGGCTTGCTGCTGTTTTCGTTGTAATGCCGGAGATATTCCTTTATTCTTGCGAAATAATTTTTTTTCTTTTCCTCATCGAAATCGCCGCACCCGAACATTATAAATTCATCGCCGCCTATTCTGGCGCAGACCTCGTCCTCGGTAAAGGAGTTTTGAAAAGCCTTGGCGATTATCCTTATGGCGTTGTCGCCCTCCGCGTGACCGAAATTGTCGTTGATCTTCTTAAGACAGTCTAAGTCGCCGTTTATAATGAGGAAATCCTTGTTTTCACGTTTTGCGCGGTCGAAAAGCTTGTTTATTCTGTTTTCGTAGCCCAAACGGTTGTAAACGCCCGTAAGAGCGTCCATTTCGGAAATGCGCTCGATCCTCTTTATAGCCCATTCAAGATGTTCCTTTGAGCGTATATGCTCCAGGGCGTTGGAAAGATACTTGGTCCAGTTTCTGAAAACAGAGCCGGGTACGGAGGTACCTTTGGAGCAGGTGCAGACCGAGTAGCCGAAGGTGAGATTCTGAAAGTTTATGGGGAAGAAGAAATACACATCGGGAGCTAATTTTTCGTCAAACAGGGGAGGAAAGACGTCCGATGTTTTTATGCTGCCCAAGTTCCCTATAGTTTCGTCAAATGAATAGGCGAATCGGTTGACGGAGGTTTCGGAATATCCCTGGTTATAGTCCTTACCTTTCATTTCCTGCTCGTTGAGCACGTCCCAGTTGTCGTTTAAGAAAACGTGCATGGATTTTATTCCCTCTATCATATAAAGAAACTTCGGGAGCAGGTCGAACAGCATATTCGCGTCTGCGCTTT
Source organism: Bacteroides sp. (assembly GCA_023663265.1). GTDB lineage: Bacteria > Bacillota > Clostridia > Oscillospirales > Ruminococcaceae > Ruminiclostridium_E. Next base: position 18,500 of record JAMPHV010000038.1, on the reverse strand, counting down.
CCTGGAGCTCCTCGTACATATAAATGGAATTTATAAAATATTGGCTCAGCTCGATGCTTTTGTTCAAGGTATTTATATCGTCCAATTCCTTGTCTTGAACGTCAAGCGGACAGCCGCAGCTTTCGGTGGGGTAAAAAATGCCCGAAACGGCTTGGGTCTTTTCGACCTGCCTTCCGTTGAGCAGATCGAAAATTATTTCAACGGACTTTTCGCCCATTTCTACCAAGGCAGGCTCCATAGAAGCTATCTGCGGGTGATATACTCTGCTGTCGATCAAACGGTCGTAGCCCGTTACGGCTATTTCCTCGGGTATCCTTATGCCGCGCTCCTTCAAGGCGTCACAGGTGGCTATCGCCATGGTATCGTTGGCGCAGATTATTGCCTGGGGCAGCTCGAGACCGCAGCTTAAAATATGCTCCACAAACTGAACGGGAGCCACTCTCCAAAAGTCGCCGTAGGTATATCTGTCCTTTTCGACTTCGATCCCGTTTTCTCTTAGGGCGTCCATATATCCCTTAAGCCTTGCTTCGGACAGATTCATTCCCTCGAAGCCGGTTATGCAGTTTATTCTTGTATAGCCGTGCTTTTTTATAAGATGATTTGTGATCAGCTTAAAGGAGTTGTAATCGTCGGAGATGACATTGTAAAATTTTTCGTTTTCGTTATCGATGTACACAACGGGCTTGTCAAGCTTTTGCAAAATCTCCTCCATAGAGGCAAGCACGTCGTCGGGCAAGGCGTTGGGCAGAGCTATAAAGCCGTCGAAAAGGTCGTAGTTGACCAAATTGAATATGTTGTTTTCGCCCTTTTTCCCCAAAATATTGTCCATATTTTTTGAAAAAAAGGACGCAAAGATCGCCACGTTACAGTTGCACTCGGCAGCTTTTTTTCTTATACCGTCTATCAACAGGGACTGATACGCCTCGCACACCTCTGAAAGCAGCACCGCTATGTATTTTCGTTCGTTTTCCATGTCTTCTCCTTCTTGTAGTACGTAACAGCGATTTTGTTTGACGGCAAATAATGCCGTATATTGATCGAAGCTTAGTATCAGGCGCTTGCGTCGGGTTCCGTATCGGAAGATTCGTCCATCGGCTCGGCGGGAGAGGTTCCCGTTTCCTCTTCGGAGGGTTCGGTATTTTCGGATTCGCCGATTGCTTCAGCCGTATCGTCGGTCTCGGCTGCTGCGGCTTCCGTACCGTCGGGAGCCGCGTCGGCGCTGTCGTCGGGTAGTGCTTCCTCGGTCTCTTCCGTATCGGAGGCGCTTTCCTCCGAGGGGGTGATATCGGAGGGATCGACCTCGCCGTCCGCCGAGGCTTCCTCCGTATCCGCCTCGGAAGGAGCGTCGGAAAGCTCAGCGTCCTCCCCTGCGTTCAAAACGGTAATGATCAAGGCGGTCGGTCCCTTTTCGTTTTCATCGTCTTCGTCATAGGTGACGGTCACCGCGTCGGCGGACGGCAAAGCTCCGCCCAATATCTGCGTGTCACCGCTTATGATAAAGCTCTGCTCCTTATCCTCCGCCTTTACGGTAATTTCCTTTTCCGTAAAGGAAACAAGAACGCCCGTAACCGATCTGTATGTGGTGCCTTCGGCGGCGGACTCGTCGGATTCGGCGTCCTCAGGAACGTCGGAGGTAAGATGAGTCGTTTGGAGCTGTTCAAGGAGTTTGTCCAATTCGCTCGGACCCTCCTCGGAATTATTGCAGCCCGAAAATAAAACCGCAAGGGAAAAAGCTGCGGTAAATGCCAAAATATTTTTTTTCATTTGTATTTTAACCTCAAATTTATGTATTTTATCGAGTCGGGTTACATTTAAAGAAAAGCTCTTGTATGCCGAAAAACAAGCATTGTTAAATTTGTAACTTTCATTTTATTAAAAGTATACTATAAAATTATATTTTCGTCAATTTACAATTTACACTAATAAAGAAAAACATACTTAGTAATATTAGATAAGAATAAAATGTAATTATGGTTTAATTTTAACAGACCTCCTCGGCTGTAAAAAGGATACGGATTTACCGAATATTTTCGTTATTCTCTTTGTTTAAGCCTTTCAGCAGGATAAACGTCATTACCGTAAGACAGACGGAGCATATGGGATTGACCGAGGACAGCGCATGCATTGTCGGCAGAGCGGCCTCCGTTTCGACGCTGATAGGGAAAAAGAGGGTCAATATGTAACAGTAGACGGCGCTGAGAGCGGAAACGGGTATTCTCCAGAGCATAAATTTTCCGAGCCTCAGTCTGCCCCCCGACAGGGTGGCGGTCTGCATAATTATGCATAGCCCGCCGAACGAGGTCAGAGCGGCGAACAGAGGAAGCAGACCGTATCCGCTTCCCGTAAAAAGAGAAAGATTCGATATTTCAAAGGCGGCGCGGACAAGCTTATCCGCCCCCGCCGTTTCCAACAAGCCCATAATCCCCGTAAAGCTCAGAAGCTCCAGCGCAATGTTGAACGCCAATATTGTTCCGCAGATAACTCCGAGGGATCTTACCGCGCCGTCAATGCTGTCGGTAACGCCTCGGAGCGATATTTTCACCCTCGGAAGAGGAGCTTCGGCGGACGAGCTTCTTTTTTTCGAGGTCAAATTCAGTATGACCGCGGCGGTGAGGCACGCCATGGCGTTGGATATATACGCCAACAGCCCCGCCTTGCTGCTCCCCAGCACCGATAAGCCCGCGATCTGTATTATAAAGGCGGGACTTCCGCAGTAGCAATAGCAAAGCATTTTTTCGGCGACCGAGGTATAATTTTCATTATCGGCGGCTTCCTCCCTTAAAAGCTTTATCCCGACGGGATATCCGCCCACAAGACTTAGCATAAATATCCCGAACTCCCGCCTGCTGCCCCTGAACCAAAAGCGCGAGAGCTTATACAGAGGATAAAACAAAATATCCGCCGCATTGCTTGAGACCACAAGCTGCGAAAACACCATAAAGGCGAACAGAGAGGGAATTATAACGTTCAGACAAACCGCGACCGAGTTTTTCGCCGCGTTTATCATTCCCTCCGAGTCCGTGATCAAAAGTATACATACCGCCGCGGCTGCCGCTGCCGCCAAAAAGCTCGGAGCTCCTCTTTTTTTCATTGCTTCCTCCTCGTAAATTCTTTTAGTATTAAAACAAGGCTTGTTTCATACATTATATTATGCGATGGAGCACAATATAAAGACCCCCGCACGCGGGATTTGCCGAAAAGGCGCGGCACGGCGTGCGGAGCGGGCGGAAAAAGGAGACGGCAATGAATATAAACGAGCTTGCGATCAAATTTGAGGATTTCAAGAGAACAAGGAACAAACATTCCGACATTCAAATAACGGACAACACCGAAATAATCCTTGACGGCTGCCGCAGAGTAATAAGGTACGACGAAAACGACGTTTGCCTCGAGCTGCCCTCGATAGGACTCGAGATAGTGGGCATGCAGCTTAAGCTGCATAATTTCAGCGTCGGCGGAGTGATCATAGAGGGCTTTATCCATTCCGTGACCTTTATCGACAAGGAGGAGCTATGAAAAAAACAAAACGGGCTTTCGGGTATGTAAAATTCAGTCTTATAGGCGCCGAGTGCGAGAAATTTATTTCCGAGGCAATTGCGCGGGGAATAAAAATATATGACGTTGAGAACGAGGACGGAGTACTTTACGCCAAAACCTTTCCCGATAATTATATCCTTTTGGCGGGGCTTAAAAGAAAATACTGCGTGCAAATGAGGATAGCCGAAAAAAGGGGGCTTCTGTTTAGGGCGTACCGCTACAGAAACCGCTACGGGCTGCTGCTGGGCGCGATAGCCTACTGTATAACGGTTTTTTTGTGCTCAAATATCATTTGGGACATAACGGTAACGGGAAATTCGGATATATCCGACGAATCGATCCTAAGGTTTTTGTCCGACAACGGAATTTATGCGGGAGCGCCGCGAAAGGGCTTACAGAACACCTTGACAGAGCTGAGGGCTATGCTTAATTACGACAGGCTCTCCTGGATCAGCATAGAGACCGAGGGCTCGAGGGTAAACGTAAAGCTCAGCGAAACGATAGACAACCTCGGAAAGGGACTTTCGGCGGGAACGCCCTGCAACGTTACGGCTTCGCGGGGCGGGATCATAAAGGAGGTCGAGGTCAACAAGGGGGTATTGCTTTACGAAAAGGGCAGCGGAGTCGCCGAGGGGGATATTATAGTGAGCGGCATCGTAAACGACGGGGCGGGGCACATCACGGTAAACCACGCCGACGCGGTCGTTATAGCGGAATTTGAGGAAACCGCAAGCTTTTACAGGGAATTTGTCACCGTGGAGAAGGTCAAGACCGACGATATAATACGGGAGGAGTATATAAAGCTCTTCGGCTTCACCTTTCCGCGACGAAGCGCCGAGTATCTTGACGGCTACGCCTATACCGCGGACAGCTATCGAGTGGAGCTTTTGGGGCTTGTTATGCCTTGGAGCAGAATAGTGGTCGAGGGCGTCGGGACCGAGGAGGTCGAGGTCACAAGAACGGTAAGCGACGTAAAAAAGCAGCTTGAGCGCGAGCTTGAAAATTATGAAAGAAACTTTTTGAAGGAATATACCGTTATCGACAGGAAAATCGAGTATAAAAGGGACGAAAAGGGCATGGAGATCACCTGTAAATACACGCTTCAGGGCGATATTGCGGTGCAAAGCGAGATTTTTTACAGGGATAAAGAGTAATTTTTTGGAAAAAAGCTTTAAATTTTGCCGTTATTGTGTTATAATAACCTCAGACAGCGGAAAGAGGAAGATATTATTTTAATGTCTGAGAACATTTTACCGTTTTAGAGGTATCGAATTTTGCCTTGCAAAATTCTCTCTTTATGGTATAATACCATATAGAATGTAAGAGCAAGCCCTAAGAGCAACCTCTGAAACGGCGAAGGGAAGTTGAAAACGTATGGCGGAAAAAATTATGCCCGTAAGCGGAATGGACTGCATACATTCCGTTTTCGGAAATCTCGACGAAAATATAAATATTATACAAAAGGAATATAACGTTGCCGTGTACAGTCGAAACGGAGAAATAATCATCAGCGGAGCGGAGGCTAACGTTGACGCCGCCGCTGCCGTTGTGGACAGCCTTGAAAAAATGTACAACAAGGGCGAGGTCATCAACGGTCAAAGCGTAAGATACGTTATAAGCGCGGTCAACGACGGTATGCAGCAGCAGCTTGAAAGCCTTGCTTCGGAATGCGTTTGCGTTACCTTTACGGGAAAGCCCGTAAAGCCCAAAACTCTCGGTCAAAAAAAATACGTGGATTCCATAAGGCGCAACACCATAGTGTTCGGTATCGGTCCCGCGGGAACGGGGAAAACCTATCTTGCGGTGGCTCAGGCGGTGCGCGCCTTTAAAAATCACGAGATACAGCGCATTATCCTCACCCGCCCCGCCGTTGAAGCGGGGGAAAAGCTCGGCTTTTTGCCCGGCGATCTGCAAAATAAGGTAGACCCTTATTTAAGACCCTTATATGACGCGCTTTTCGATATGATGGGCTCAGAGGCGTTCCAGCGGAATCAAGAAAGAGGCTATATAGAGGTGGCTCCGCTGGCTTATATGAGAGGGCGCACTCTTGACGACAGCTTTATTATCCTCGACGAGGCGCAGAATACCACTCCCGAGCAGATGAAAATGTTCCTTACCCGTCTCGGCTTTAACAGCAAGATGGTGATAACGGGCGATATTACTCAGATCGACCTTGCGGACAACAAAAGGTCGGGTCTGGTGGAGGCTTCAAGGGTGTTGAAAAACATCGATGGAATAGAGCAGATAAGGTTTTCGGAAAAGGACGTGGTGCGTCACAGGCTGGTGCAGGATATAGTAAAGGCGTACGAGAGGTACGCGGCGGAGCAGGCGAAAAAAGGAAGATAAACAAGAAGGTGAATAAGGGTGAGACCCGAAACCAAAAGACTGGTGAAAAAAATATCAAAAAATGCGGCTGTCGCTTTGGCGGCGCAGCTTGCCGCTTTTATATTTATTTCGCGTATTCGGCGCGAAAATAAAGTGAAGCTTATTATTTCGGACAGCGGGTGCGAATCGGTAAAAAAGATATACGCCGAAAACGGCGTTAACAATTCCTCTTTACTGTACGGTAAAATAAGGAAATGCTGCGTCGCCGCTCTCGACGAGGAAAAGATCGGGGATAAGGCGGAGGTTTCGCTCACGGTAGTGGGCAACGGGGAAATAAGGGAGCTTAACCGCGAGCATAGGCAAAAGGACTCGGTCACCGACGTGCTTTCCTTTCCCTTGGGAGAAAACGGCGAATTTGACGTCGATCCCGAAACAAATCGGATCATGCTCGGAGACATCGTCATTTCTGCGGAAAGGGCGGCGGAGCAGGCGAAGGAATACGGACATTCCTTTGAGCGTGAAATGTGCTTTCTTGCCGTCCATTCCATGTTCCACCTTTTGGGCTACGACCATGAGGCGGGCGAGGAGGAGGAAAAAATTATGTTCGATAAGCAAAGAAGGGTTTTGGATAAGCTGGGCATAAACAGATAGAGAGGTTTTAATGAACAAGCGTTTCAATTTGATAAACAGCTTTAGATGCGCTTTTAAAGGCATTGCTTTCGTTATACGGCACGAAAGAAATATGCGCATACATATGGTTTGCGTCTTGTATGCGGCGTTTTTCTCGGCGTTTTACGACCTGTCCAAGGCGGAGATAATTCTTTTGGTAATGACCTGCGCCTTGGTGATGATATTTGAAATTTTAAATACGGCTATCGAGGTGATCGTGGACAAGGTCTCGCCAAAATACAGTCCGCTGGCAAAAGTGGCAAAGGACGCGGCGGCGGGCGCGGTGCTGCTGTCGGCGATAATGGCGGTGATAGTGGGGGCGGTGCTGTTTTTTGATATAGAGCGTTTTAAGCTTATACTGCTGTTTTTCAGCGAATGGTCCAACCTGCTTATGTTTATCGGCTTTTCGGCAATAGCCGTGGTATTTGTTACCTCGGGCAAAAAAAGAAATATCAAAGGAAAAATAAACAATGACTAAATCTGCTTTTATTGCGATCACGGGACGTCCCAATGCGGGAAAGTCCTCCCTCACAAATTTACTGGTCGGCGAAAAGGTGGCTATCGTCAGCGAAAAGCCGCAGACCACCCGCACCAAAATAAACGGCATACTTACAAGGGGCGATACTCAATATGTCTTTATCGATACCCCGGGTATGCACAAGGCGAGAAACAGGCTTTCGGAGGAAATGGTGAAGTCCGTCAAAAACAGCATCGAAGACGTGGACGTAGCCGTTTTAATGGCAGACGCCACGAAAAAGCCGTCCAAAATAGAGGAAAATCTTATAGAAAGCTTTAAGGCACGCAGGCTCAACGCTATCCTGCTTATCAACAAGGTGGACCTGATAAAGGACAAGTCCGAGCTTTTGACGCTTATCGACAGCTTTTCCAAGATGTACGATTTCGCGGAGATAATTCCCGTAAGCGTTAAAAACCGCATAAATACCGAGCTTATCCTGCCCGCCGCCGATAAGTTCGCCAAGGAATCGCCTCATTATTTCCCCGACGATCTTCCCACCGACCAGCCCGAAAAGGTGTGGCTGGCGGAGATAGTAAGGGAAAAGATCCTTCGCACAATGCGCGAGGAGATACCTCACGGCGTTGCGGTGCAGATAGAGAGCCTTGAGGAGACCAAGACGAATAAGGGCGAGGATATCGTTGATTTGGGCATAGTTATAATCTGTGAAAAAAGCTCTCATAAGGGTATGCTTATCGGAAAGCAGGGAGCCATGCTCAAAAGGATCGGCTCAACGGCAAGAGCCGATCTGGAGGATTATTTCGAGACCAAGGTCAATATGAAAATATGGGTCAAGGTCAAGGAGGATTGGCGCAACAAGGAAGCCTTTATCCTTGAAATGGGACTGGGAGCTGATGAATAATGCTGGTAACGGTCAGCGGCATTGTGATAGGAAAGCGGGACATAGGGGAAAACAACTGCTTCTTGGACGTTTTGACGGATAAATACGGCGTTATCGAAGCGACGGCTCACGGCGTAAAAAAGCTCAACAGCAAAAACGCTTCCTCGGCGGGCTTGTTTTCCTATTCAAAATTTTGCTTCAACAAGACCGACCTGCGCTATACCCTTAACAGCGCCGAGCCTGTTTGCAGCTTTTTCGGGCTTTCCGCAGATCTGAAAAAATTCAGTCTTGCGGTTTATCTTGCTGAGATAATAAAATACACCTCCGCTTCGGAGCAGAACGGGGAGGATATACTGCGTTTTTTTGCGATAACGCTGTATGAGCTCGAGAGGGAAAACGCGGACTGCGGCGTCATAAAGGCAGCGTTTGAGTTCAGGATCGCCGCAATGCTGGGCTTTCTGCCCGATCTGAGAGCCTGCCGCGGCTGCGGAGAGTATCTAAACGGAAAAATGTATTTTTCCTCCGAGGGGGGCAACCTTGTCTGCGAGCAATGCAAAAACCGCGAGGACAATATATACGAGGAGCTTAAAGAGCTTTTGCCCGATTTGCTGCACACCATGCGGTTCGTGGTGTATTCCGCCGCCGAAAGGGTATACGGCTTCACCCTTAAGGGAAAGACCAGAAAGGAATTTTCCGCGTTTGCGGAGGAATATTTGCTGACGCAGCTGGGCAGAGGCTTTAAAACTCTTGATTATTACAAAAAATTGATTTAAGGACAGTAAAAAAATGAACAAGGAATATAAAAAATTAGAGCTTGACAAGGTCCTCAGGCTTCTTTCGGAGGAAGCTTGGAGCGGCGAGTGCAGAGAGCGGTGCCTTGCGATCGAGCCCGTGTTTGATTTGGAGGAATGCAGAGCGCTGCTGAAAAAAACGGACGACGCCTTTGTACTTTCGAGCAAGTTCGGTACGCCGCGGTTCGGCAATATAAAAAACGTCCGCGCAAGCGTAAAAAAAGCTTCGGACGGGGCGATGCTGTCGCTGAGAGAGCTTTTGGACATTGCGGCGGTGCTGAGAGAAATATCGGGGCTGTGCAGCTGGTATTCTCAGTGCAAGGGGATAGAAAGCAGCCTCAGCGAGTATTTTGACCTGCTTGTGCCCGACAAGAGCCTTGAGGACGCTATCGGCAGCGTGATACTGTCCGAGGAGGAAATTTCCGACAGCGCAAGCCCCGAGCTTTCAAGAATACGCAGGGCGATAGCAAGGCAGGGCGCGAATATAAGAGAACAGCTCAACAAGCTGATAAAAAGCAAGGAAAATCAGAAATATTTGCAGGAATCCCTGATAACGCAGCGCGACGGGCGTTTTGTGGTGCCCGTAAAGACGGAGCACAAGGGTGAGATAAACGGTCTCGTTCACGACGTTTCCTCCAGCGGAGCCACGCTGTTTATCGAGCCCATAAGCGTGGTCGAGGCTAATAACGAGATACGCGTGCTCGAGGCGCAGGAGCAGGCGGAAATAGAGCGTATCGTGAGAGACCTTTGCCAAAGGGCGGGAGAGCGGGCGGAGGATATAATTACGGGCTACGAAAACGCCGTTAAGCTGGAGCTGTTTTTTGCAAAAGCCAACCTCGGCGCAAAAATGAAAGCCTCCACTCCCGAAATTACGGAGGAGCCGATGCTGTTTTTGAATAAGGCGAGGCACCCGCTGCTTGACAGGAGCGCCGCCGTTCCCGTAACCATCGAGCTTGGAGAAAGATACAGCTGTCTTATTATAACGGGACCGAATACGGGCGGCAAGACCGTTTCCATAAAAACGGCGGGGCTGCTTACCCTTATGGCGGTCTGCGGCTTGATGATACCCGCCGCCGAGGGCAGCAGGGTAGGTATTTTTTCGGATATAAGAGCGGATATAGGCGACGAGCAGAGTATAGAGCAGAGCCTCTCCACCTTTTCCTCCCATATGAATAATATTATAAGCATATTAAAAAACTGCGGCTCAAGGTCACTGATACTGCTTGACGAGCTGGGCTCGGGGACGGACCCCGTGGAGGGCGCGGCGCTGGCGGTGTCGGTGCTCAAGACCTTAAAGGATAACGGCTGCTTCGTGATAGCGACGACCCACTATCAGGAGGTAAAGATGTTCGCTCTTGAGGAGGAGGGTGTGGAAAACGCCTGCTGCGAATTTGACGTGGCTACCTTAAAGCCTACCTATAAGCTTATCATAGGCGTACCGGGAAAGTCCAACGCCTTCGCTATTGTGCGCAGGCTGGGAATGGCGGACAGCATCATAAGCTCTGCCGAGGCGCTTGTCAGCGATGAAAACAAGCGCTTTGAGCACGTGGTGGAGGACCTGGAGAGATCAAGGCAGGAGCTGGAGCTTCTTAAGGCGGATATAAAAAGGGAGCAGGAAAAAACAAGGCAGCTTGCCGAGCAGATCGAAAAGGAAAGGATCGAAGCGGAGAAAGTCAAGGAGCTTGAAATATCCAAGGCAAGAGAAAAGGCGATGAGCATCGTCGAGGAGGTCCGCTTTGAAGCCGACCTGCTGATGGAAAATCTTGAAAAGCTCCGCAAGGAAAAGGAAGCGGCGGATTTTGCGGAAAAGGTAAAGGCTTCGCGGTCAAAGGTCAATTCCTCTCTCAATAAAATGTACGATACCGCCAACCCCGTTTCGGAACGAAAAACCGAAAGCTACAAGCTGCCCCGTCCCTTAAAGCTCAACGACAGGGTAAGGCTTACGGATATCGACAAGGCGGGCACTCTCGTTTCGCTTCCCGACAGCTCGGGAAACTGCTTTGTAATGGTCGGCATACTTCGCACCAAGACTAATGTGAGCAATCTGAAGCTGGAGGAGGAAAAGAAAAGCTCCCCCGCTCCCAAGGGCGGCGTTAAGAAGCAGATACAGTCCAACGCCGTCCGCAGCTCGGGAATGGAGGTGGACATCAGAGGGAAGACCGCCGACGAGGGGATCATGGACGTTGAAAGCTTTTTGGACGGCTGTATATTAAGCGGTCTTAAGGTGGTCACCATTATCCACGGAAAGGGGACGGGCGTTTTGAGAGAAGCCGTTCACCGCTATCTTAAGGGCTGTAAGTTTGTGAAAAGCTTCCGTCTCGGCGTTTACGGAGAGGGAGAAGCGGGGGTAACGGTCGTTGAATTAAAGTGATGAAAGAAATTTTTGCAAGTTTTTTAAAAAAACTTGCAAAAATTGGCTGAAAAGTATTGCAAAATGCAAAAAACTATGGTAAAATAAATTTTACTACGCTGATGTAATGCAATTGTGATTATTTTGGGAAACGCTGACTAAAGCGCAGCGTAATCAGCGTTTCCCTTGTCCGCTTTCATGAGTTACATCAATAAACGCGCCGCAGCGGCGGCGGAATTACAGGAGGAAACAGCAATGGCTTTGAAAAACCAATATCTGATCGACCTTATGGAAACGGTCAAGAAAAGAAACGCAGGCGAGCCCGAATTTATTCAGGCGGTGACCGAGGTGCTCGAGACGCTGGAGCCCGTAGTTGAAAGACGCCCCGACCTTGTTGAGGCGGGTGTGCTGGACAGACTTGTGGAGCCCGAAAGACAGATCATATTCAGAGTTCCTTGGGTAGACGACAAGGGCAAGGTTCAGGTAAACAGGGGCTTCCGCGTACAATACAACAGCGCTATCGGACCCTACAAGGGCGGTCTGCGCCTTCACCCCTCGGTATATTTGGGTATTATAAAGTTTTTGGGATTTGAACAGGTGTTCAAAAACAGTCTTACAACTCTTCCCATGGGCGGCGGCAAGGGCGGCTCGGACTTTGATCCCAAGGGCAAGAGCGACGGAGAGGTTATGCGCTTCTGTCAGAGCTTTATGACCGAGCTTTGCAGACATATCGGTCCCGACTGCGACGTTCCCGCAGGCGATATAGGCACGGGCGCAAGAGAGATCGGCTATATGTTCGGACAGTACAAGAGGATCCGCGACGAATTCAGCGGAGTTCTTACGGGCAAGGGTCTCACCTACGGCGGTTCCCTCGCAAGAACCGAGGCGACAGGCTTCGGTCTCTGCTATTTCACGGACGAGATGCTTAAGGCGAACGGCAAGAGCTTCGACGGTAAGACAGTCGTTATCTCGGGCTCGGGCAACGTTGCCATTTACGCAACCAAGAAGGCTGTAGAGCTTGGCGCAAGGGTGGTTGCTCTTTCCGACTCCAACGGCTATATTCACGATCCCGACGGTATCGAGCTTGAGCTTGTACAGCAGATCAAGGAAGTCGAGCGCGGCAGGATCAAGGAATACACCGAGCGTACCTCTCATAAGAACGTTACCTACACCGAGGGCTGCAGCGGTATTTGGACCATCAAATGCGACATCGCTCTTCCCTGCGCTACGCAGAACGAAATTGACGGCGAAAGCGCGCAGACGCTTGTCAACAACGGCTGCTTCGCCGTTGCCGAGGGCGCGAATATGCCCTCTACTCCCGAGGCTATTGAAGTGTATCTTAAAAACGGCGTTCTCTACGGACCCGCAAAGGCGGCCAACGCAGGCGGCGTAGCTACCTCCGGACTCGAAATGAGCCAGAACTCCATGCGCTACAGCTGGAGCTTCGAGGAGGTTGACGCTAAGCTTAAGGGCATTATGCAGTCTATCTTCAAGAGCTGCGAGGAAGCCGCAAAGGAATACGGCATGGAAGGAAACTATATGGCGGGCGCCAATATCGCAGGCTTCTTAAAGGTCGCCGAGGCAATGAAGGCGCAGGGCTGCGTATAATTTCGCCTAATATTAGGGGATATAAAAAAGAGCTGTAAAAAAAGGACTGTAAAAACGACCTGTCGAAAACGGGTCGTTTTTTACAGTCCTTTTTCATGTCAGCCGACCTGTCTGCTTTTTGCCTTAAGTAAAGTTTTTTCTTTTTTTCTGCGAAAAACCGCGTAAACGATCCGCCTGTCCAGCAGCAGTATCAGAATAATATAAACGGCTCCGCCCGTGCAAACGGTCAGCCCCATTCTCAAAAGCTCGGTAAAGTTATTAAAAAGCAAATAATAAGACAGCAGCGCCGTTACCGCGCAGGAAAAAGCCGCTGCAAAGGGCTTTGCGAACAATGGGAATATTTTTATCCCCGTTCCCGCCGTCTTGCGCAGCGAGGCTATACCCAAGGTCATAACGATAATGTGCGAAACAACGGTAGAGACGGCCGCCCCCGAGATCGAAGCATACGGTATGCGCAAAAGCAGCAGATTAAGCATCAGCTTTGACGCGGACCCCGCCATCATCAGCTTTATGGGCAGATCGAACCGTCCTATCGCCTGAAACACCGCGAACAAGCCTCCGCACAGCGCGATCGGTATTCCTCCAAAACACAGGACCGTCATAGGCATAACGCTTACGCTTACCTCCGCCGCCCTGACGGGGTACAGGATCGACAGAACGGGTTCGGCGAGCGCCCCTAACGATAAGCACAGCGGAAGCCCTATCACAAATACCCCGCTTAAGAGTATGCTGATATTTCTTTTCACCTCCTCGCCGTTTTTTCTTTCGTAGGCTGCGGATATCTGCGGAAGCGCGCTTTTTCCTATCAGCGCTGTAAGCGAGGTTATTATCATAAACATAGACAGCACTATGCCCGTATAGCTTCCGTAAACAAAATTTCCGAATGAATTAAAGCCGCTTTCTTTTATCGCAAGCGCGTATGTATCGGCAAAATAGGGCTGATTTTTTACAAAGCACTCCTGTATCCCTCCCGAAATGGTGAGCAGGTCGATAAAGGAGCCTAAGTTTATTATTACCGCGCCGAGCGATATCGGCAGCGAGTCCTTGACTATTCTTTTAATAATTTCCTTTGCGGAGGGAGGCTCGGGGCTTTCTTCAAGCTCCTCTTCCGTTATTCCGTCGGACTTAGCTCTGCTTCTTATCATAAGCGAAAGAGTGCCGCAAAGCTCGCCTACGGTCGTACCCAAAACGGCGGCAGCGGCGGCGAGAGGCAAAACCGAGGCGTCGGGAACGACCCCCTTGTCCCCCAGACAGATCACCGTTCCCGCCAGTCCCAAGCCGAGGATCGCCTTTACCGCCGATTCGGTCACCTGTGAAACAGCCGTGGGCAGCATATCGTAAAGCCCCTCGTAATATCCGCGGTATGCCGCCGCGACGCAGCAAAAGAGCACGGAGGGAGCTATCGCCGCTGCCGCCCAAAGGCTTTCGGGGGAGCCCGCGGCATATTTCGCGAAAGGCGAAGCAAACAAAAGCATAAACAGTGTGCCGAATATTCCCGCCGCAGCGGAAACGGCAAGAGCCGCAGATTTTATTTTTCGCGTCTCTCTGTATCTTTTCCGAGCCGCGCTTTGGGCGGTCATTCTGGTAACGGTTATCGGAAGACCCGCCGCAAGGACGGTGTAAACGGGATTAAAAAAGCTGTACGCGGTGGAAAAGTAGCCCATTCCCGTACCGCCCATCATATTTGTAAGAGGAATCTTCAGAAGTGCGCCAATGACCTTTGTTATAAACATTGCCGCAAAAAGTATGACTGTGTTTCTGAAAAAGCTGCCGTTATTTTTCATTGTGAAAGCGTTCCTTCCTTTCATAGCTCTTGTACATTTTATTCCTTTCGGACAGGATTATAACAAAAATTCAAGAATTAGTTGAGGGAGCAATCATTTGAGGAGCAAAAAAAATTCGCATAAATCATTTCCTCTTATGCGGCTGCGTCGCAAATTATGATCCGAGAAAAAATTTTTTCGGTAACAGCTTCGACATTTTTTTTCGGGGGGATAAGCTATAATTAACTCGGTGATCGAATGAGAGTGATTTATATCGACGTTCTTTTGTTTCTGAATTTTTACGTTACATATTTTCTTATAGCGGGCACCTGCTGTTTTATCCACAGGCGCGCCGACCTTTCCCGAAAAATTTTGGGGAGCCTTATCGGCGCGCTGTCATCTCTTGTGATCCTGCTGCCCGAGGCGCCGACGTTTTTGAGCCTGCTTCTTAAGTTTTTTATTTCCTCGGCGGTCGTGCTGTCAGCCTTGGGCTTCGGAGGGATAAAAAGCTTTTTGAAAAGCTTCCTGGCATTTTTTGCGATAAACTGCGTTTATGCGGGGATAATGCTTGCTTTATGGCTTTTTGCCGCTCCCGTTGGAATGGTTTACAACAACGGAGTGAGTTATTTTGCGCTTCCTCTTTGGGCGATAATTCTGTTTACGTCGGCGGCATATCTGATTTTGCGGGCAGTGCGGTATGCTTTGGACGCAAAAGCCGATCTGAATAAAAAATATACGTTGGAGATCGTTACGGACAAGGGTAAAGCCACTCTTACCGCTCTCCCCGACAGCGGAAACAAGCTGGCGGATTTTTTGACGGGGCTGCCCGTGATTTTTTGCAGCGCGGAAAAGTGCCTTGACATATGTCCCGATACTATATCGGATATGCTGAGGGACGGAAGCCTTGAGGACGCTAACGTTCACGGCGTGCGTATAATCCCTTGCTTTACCGTGTCGGGAACCGCCGCCGCCTTTTGCTTCAAGCCCCAAAAAATAATCATAAGCTCGGAGGAAGGGGGCAAGGAGGTCAGCGCTCTTATAGGCTTCACCGCCAACGGATTAAGCACCGACGAATTTGACGCCGTTTTCAATCCGGGGATATTGTGAAATAAATTGTCAAAAAAAGAAAGGATAAAGCTCACCATGAAACTGCCAAATGTTTTGCGCGAATTTTTACTGAGGATAGGTTTTTCAAAATCGGGAAACGTATTTTATATCAACGGCTCGGATACCCTGCCGCCCCCGCTTACAAAGGAGGAGGAAAAGGAAGTGTTCGCTTTGATGGACACTGATTTTGACAAGGCGAGAGAGTCTCTTATAGTACATAATCTGCGGCTTGTGGTATATATCGCCAAGAAATTCGAGGGAACGGGGATAGGCTTGGAGGACCTGATATCTATCGGCACTATAGGGCTTATAAAAGCGGTGAACACCTTCAGCAAGGAAAAAAACATAAAGCTTGCGACCTACGCCAGCAGGTGCATAGAAAACGAGATACTGATGTTTTTGCGGAAATCCAGCCAGTATAAGCACGAGATATCCATCGACGAGCCGCTGAACGTGGATTGGGACGGGAACGAGCTTCTGCTGTCCGACGTTCTCGGCACCGAAAACGACGTGGTGAACGTAAATATAGAAAACGAGGTGGAGCACCAGCTTCTGAGAAGCCTGGTGACCGCTCTCCCCGAACGGGAAAGAACTATCATGGAAATGCGCTTCGGGCTGAAAAACGGGGTGGAAATGACTCAAAAGGACGTTGCCGACGAGATAGGCATATCCCAAAGCTATATCTCGAGATTGGAGAAAAAAATAATAAAAAGACTCAGAAAGGATATGGAAAGGCTTTGCAACTGATTCGTTCATTAAACTTTCACATTAAAAGCCGCTTTAGAAAAAAATTCCAAGAATAAAGAAAAAACTTCCTGCTCATACTTTTATTGTGAAGACAGGTTCACATAATACGTATAGGCGGGAAGTGATTTTTTGTACTACAACAAGGTCGAGATAAGCGGCGTTAACACCGCTAAATTAAAGGTACTCAAGGAAAGCGAAAAAACCGAATTACTTAAAAAAATAAAGGACGGAGATATGAAAGCGCGCGAGGAGCTGATAAACGGAAATCTTCGTCTTGTGCTGAGCGTTATCCAGCGTTTTACGGGGAGAGGAGAAAATCCCGACGATCTGTTTCAGGTCGGGGTCATCGGGCTGATCAAGGCAATAGATAATTTTGACCTGTCGCTGAACGTTAGGTTCAGCACGTATGCCGTCCCGATAGAATATGAAAGTCGAAATATAGAAAGGCTGTACATATGAAACAGAAAGAAGCTCTTAGGCATGCGATTGAAATTGTTAAAAAACATCCAGATGATTTATCTCCCGACGTAAGAGGAGATGTCCTTGATATTTTGTCCAAACTATCCAAAAAAGACAATTACACAGTTTGGACAAAAGAATCGGTAATAAAAGCCCTTGAAGATTGGAGGGATAAGAATGGCAGAAATCCTACTGTCACCGATTTAAAAGAAGTCAATATGCCTAAAGGGGAGACTTTCAAAAGACTATTCGGTATGCGTCCTGCTACATATTTGGGAATTTATTATCCAAGCATGAAAAGAAAGAAAGCGGTTACAAAATTTACATTAATCTCTACCGAGGAATATCGTGAGATTTTTATTAGTCAGTATAACAAACACAGACCATCCTCCAGTAGCAATTATAACAAATTAAAAGATTCCGGCACTCCCTGTTGGTCTACTATTGCTTATCATTGTGGACTAAAAAGTTGGTCTGAGCTTTTAGACTATACCAAAGTAGAAAGGGTTTGCAAAAAGATTCCTTTACCTATAGAAAGGAAGTATACAGTCACCGTCAACATTCCCTCTTATGATAAAATGTCAAAATTGCTTGAAGAACAAAATAAGGTTCTATCTGGGTTCGGCAAAAAATTAATAAATAAAAATGAGTAAAAAATAGGACTACTCTTGTAAAACGTACAAAGAGTAGTCCTATTTTTTTAACCGCTAATCCATTGTTTGTCGCACCAACACAACTTTCCGCCATATACTACTTGACACCACGTAAGTTTATTTTCATTGGTTGTCTTCCCAGTCATATAAACAGTAGCTCCTTTAGTAAGTTTTCCAACCTCTGTACCATCAAGTCCCGCTGTAGCCCTAGTCTTAACAGGGGCATTGGTCTTACCTTCAATAAACTTGCCATACAAGGAGAAAAGTTTTGTTCCGTCTACGTCGTTTAATGCGGAATAAAATCCGTTATTTGCATGTTTAAACCAAGTTTGCTTATTCCCTACGGGACTCACTATTTGACATGCTACATAATAATCTTTTTTATTACACCGTCCCTTTAATGTCCCCGAAGTAGACGCTAAAGACCTAAGTGCCGCAACACCTTCGGATAAATAGATGTTTTTACAATTGGTAATACTATTGGTTGTGACAGGCGAAACATTGCATACTTCGTTGTAGTCAATAAAGGGACTTTTTCCGTGTTTAGTCCACTTGCGCGAGTTATATCCACTCTTATTCCCGATATTGCCAACCGCCGTAATCTGAACCTTGTTGTTCCAGTTTGCAGTAGATTCAACCGCCAAGCCATCTCCTATGTACACCCCGATATGTCCCTGCATCCATAAAAATTCTCCTGCTATAATATTCGAAAAATCCGAGGACTTGTCCGAGCAAAGCTCAAACATAGCATTGCAGTCTATGTCGTTGACCCCGTTAGAGCAGTAAGAAGTACCGCCGTTTGACTTACTGTTGTCCCCCGTAAACCCCCAAAGCACTCCTTTTATAAGCCCTACGCAGTCGAATCCAAAGTAATTCTTGCCGATAAGCCCCTTCAGCTTGTTTTGCATGGACGCCGTATAGATTGTCGAATACTGCTTTGCAAGCCTTGTAATATTAGCCTGCGTAACAGGGAAGCCGAAACTTCCCCAACAGTAGACAGTGTTATAATTTTGTGCAATATTCTTGACCTTATTTACAAAATCCTTTGCTTTTAAAACGGTTCCCATATCAATTCTCCTTTCCGAACGCCTCATTCATATTTTTGACAGCGCTCTCTATCATCAAATCAACGCTTT